>JBAUMB010000133.1:0-4905 GCA_049578465.1 Anaerolineales bacterium | reverse complement strand
ATTTTGAGCAAGTCAATCCATTCAACTTTGCTTAAGAAACTTCTTTTTAGAAAATAGATTCTCGCGGTCAATTTCAAATTCAATAGGAATTTGAAAGAAGATCATCAATGAAAAATTATCTCGTCATCAAAATTCTATTGCTTACAATTTTCATTTCAGCCTGCTCACTGTTCTCAGCAAAATTGGTACCAACACCTACATCGAACGACACGCCCACTCAATCGGCACTACCAACTCCAACTCCTACGCTAGTATTTAAGCTCATTTCCACAGAAATTCCGACGCTCATACCAACGCTTGTCCCCACTCTTGTCCCTACGTTTGAACCAATCACAACTACCTCTCCTATGGATGCATTGACCGCAACCATGGAAGATACTTCAATTCCCGAAGGAATTGATACCAGCGCATCTTCATCGATCATTGGGCTTTCAATCGGCATAGATATTGGCTCCACTTCCGGTACAGGCACCACCGTAAGCTTCAAAGGCATGATTGAGGCATCAAATGAAACTGATGTTGAATACAAATGGCTCTTATTTGGAACGGAATCCCACGCCAGTTCGGTTAGAAAAACCAATATCGCTACAGCCGGCACGATTACCATTCGCGACTTCACTTATAAATTAAAATCCGGAAGCTATACCGTTGGCCTGCAGATTATCTATCCAAACCCAGTGACGGAAAAAAAGAATTTCACGATTCCCTGACAAATCAAAAGGAGCGCTGTTTTTCGACAGCGCTCCTTTTGGTTTTTTTCAGTTCACGCAACGGTGATACTTTTATCCAAATACACATCCTGAATAGTATTCAGCAACTTCACACCTTCCGCCATCGGGCGCTGGAAAGCTTTGCGTCCTGAGATGAGACCTGTTCCACCGGCGCGCTTGTTGATCACTGCGGTCGCAGCCGCTTCGCCAAAGTCGTTCTCGCCAGATGCACCGCCGCTGTTGATGAGTCCGATGCGGCCCATGTAGCAGTTTGCCACTTGATAGCGGCAAAGATCAATCGGATGGTCGCTGCTCAATTCGCTATAGATGCGCTTATCGTATTTTCCAAAAGAAACACCGTCGGTATTCAACGCAATGAATCCGCCGTTGTTCTCCGCGAGTTTTTGCTTGATGATATCCGCTTCAAGCGTCACACCCAGATGATTTGCCTGACCTGTGAGATCGGCAGACACATGATAATCTTTATCTTTCTTGAACGCCGAATTACGCAGATAGCACCACAATACCGTCGCCATGCCAAGCTCGTGCGCGAGGGCAAACGCCTGTGCAATCTCGATGATTTCACGATGCGAATCATCGGAGCCGAAATAAATCGTCGCGCCGACAGCCGCCGCGCCCATATCATGCGCTTCTTTGATCGTGCCAAACAGAATCTGCTCGAAACTATTTGGATAAGTCAACAATTCATTGTGATTGATCTTTACGATGAACGGAATTTTATGCGCGTATTTGCGCGCTACAATTCCCAGCACACCATACGTGGATGCAACCGCATTGCATCCACCTTCGAGGGCGAGCTTGACAATGTTTTCGGGATCGAAGTAATCCGGGTTTTTCGCGAAGCTTGCGCCGCCCGAATGCTCGATACCTTGATCCACCGGCAGAATGGAAAGATAACCGGTTCCGCCTAGGCGACCATTGCCATACATCCAAGCCAGATTGCCGAGCACGCGATTGTTGCGGTCAGACTGCGAGAAGATGCGATCCACAAAATCAGGTCCGGGCAGATGCAATCGTTCTTTTGGGATTTTTGGTGACTTGAAACCAAGCAGTTTTTCCGCTTTATCCCCCAACAAAGATTGAATATCAGTTGTCATGATGTTCTCCTTGCCCAACGCGCTTCGCGTCGGGCGTTTTAGTTTTTTACTCTCTGAATGAGAGAAGTTCACTTTTCTTTTCCTGCCATGGAACGACTCGAAATAGGAAAAATGGCTCGCTTGATTATAACCAGAAACTCAGGCTATAATGTAACCTGTTCATGCGACTAAAGTAATTGTAATCCGTATATCGCTCAGGAGGCACAAATGACTGACATGTTTCAAAACGTAAGCGGCCAGATGGATCCGTTCAAAAAGCTGGCATCCTTTATTCCCGGGTTTAGTGGTTATGTCGAACGACAGAATCGGCGCGACGCGGATAAACTTGTGCGCGACACCATCGCACGCAGATTCGATGACTTGGTTAAACGCGCATCTGCCCTGCAAACTGATTTGGTCAGCGCAGGCAAACTCGAATCCGTGGGCGAGATGGAAAGAGCCGTGACGCAAATTCGCACGTTCATGGATAAGATCAGCACTGCGGCGCGCGGCTACTCCGGTCTGTTCGATGCGGTCAAGATCAACGAGAAGGAACTCGAACAGCTTTATAATTTTGATCTGGCTTTCTTCGATCTTGCCGATCAGATCGGACACGGGCTGGATAACATCGAAGCCAGCATAGGTGATGACACTGCCTTGCCCGCCGCCATTCGCAATATCACGACGCTCGGCCGTCAAGCCGTGGACACGTTCAATCGCCGCTCCGAGGCATTTACCGGCAGCGGAAAATAATCACCGCAAAAGGCACAGACAACTTTGAAAAGCTCTGTGCCTTTTCTTATTTTTGTGGTACAAAAAGTAGTATGTGGCACAAATACATAAACGCAACCTCCACCGATGAAGTTCTAAATATACTCGCTACGGAACGCGAGCGCGCCCGCATCGTGGCCGGGGCGACTGATTTGATTCTCGAACTCGAACGCGGCGTCCGCAAAGGCATCGAGACTCTGATTGATGTGACGCGCATTCCCAATCTTGATCGAATCACGCTTGACGAAGATGGTGTGATTCATCTTGGTCCGCTGGTCACGCACAATCATTGTGCGGCATCCAAATTGATTCGCGAACGAGCTTATCCGTTAGCGCGTGCAGCTTGGGAAGTTGGCGCGCCGCAAATCCGCAATCGCGGCACCGTTGCTGGAAATTTAATTACGGCATCACCGGCCAATGACACAATCACGCCGCTGATGGCGTTAGGTGCGTCTGTGACACTTGCATCCACGCGCGGCGAACGCAAAGTATTGTTGCAGGATTTTTATACCGGCGTTCGCAAGAATGTGATGCAAGCCGATGAGATGCTGGTTGATATTTCTTTTCCTGCGCTGACAAAAGATCAACGCGGGACATTTATCAAATTAGCATTGCGGCGCGCACAAGCTATTTCACTGGTCAATGCCGCTCTGGTCTTGACTTTGAAATGGGGAACCGTTCAATCGGCTTCGATCACTCTGGGAGCCGTGGCGCCGACCATCATCCACGCGCCGGAAGCGGAAAAATATCTGAGCGGCAAAAAACTCAGCGATGAGGTCATTGCCAAAGCCGCTGAACTCACAATGAATGCCAGCCGTCCGATTGACGATGTGCGCGGCAGCGCATCCTATCGGCGAGAAATCGTGCGCGTGATCACCGCGCGTGGATTAAAGTCAATTCGCGATAAACGCGAACAAGACGGTTTTCCGCGCGATCCGGTTTTGTTATGGGGAAAAGAAAAAAGTGAAACACAAGAATCGAGAGCCGAGAGCCGCTTCCCCGACGCGCCGATCGAGACAACAATCAACAGCAAAAAGCTTGTTTTCAAAAACAGCTACGATAAAACTTTGCTTCGCCTGCTTCGGGAAGAAGGAATGTTAACCGGAACTAAAGAAGGCTGCGCCGAAGGTGAATGCGGTGCATGCACAGTTTTCCTTGACGGCAAAGCAGTAATGGCATGCCTGGTCCCCGCGCCGCGCGCGCATGGCGCAGAAATTATTACCGTTGAAGGGCTTGCACACGGCGATCAATTAAATCCTGTGCAAGAAGCATTTGTTCAAGACGGCGCCGTTCAATGTGGATATTGCACGCCCGGTTTTATTATGTCCGCCGCAAAACTCATGGAAGAAAAGCCGCGTCCGACAAAAAACGAAATCGAACAAGCTATCACAGGAAACTTATGTCGTTGCACGGGCTATTATAAAATCGTTCAAGCCATAGAAGATGCAAGCAAATCAAGAGTTTGAGAGGTGATTCATGGGAAGATATTCCGGGAACAACTTTAGACCGCGAAAACCGCAGGTTGACCGTCCGCATCCAATCTGGCGCGGCATTGGTTGTGTTCTGATGGTAATTGTTCCAATCTTCTCCTTTGCGCTGGCAGAAATCACCGTTCAAAGTTCTTGGGGAAACCAGTATATTCCTTACCAATTAATGGGCAACCCTGTCATGCCCACAGCTTTGTGGAAGGTTGGGCTTCTCAGTCCGATATTGGGCTTCATTCAAAATCAAACAAGCCTATACGCCGTTCTAATATTTTTATGTCTTTATATCCTTGTGATCGGAGCAATTGTATCGGTAGCTAACGCGTATCTTTACAAATCGTTTGGTCCGTCGCGGCTCGGTCCGCAAGATGCTCCGCAGCCCAAAATAAAAGTGAAAACGTATAAGCGCTAAAATAAAACGAGTGAGGTTGTACCTCACTCGTTTTATTAATCCACAGCCGCCTCGCCGCCTTCATCATCTTCAATTGGTTCCGTCTCAACGTCATCTGTCGAAGGTGATTCCGTTTCTTCAGTGACTTGTGACTCGTTTTCCTCCGGAGCCTCAGCCTCGCCCGACTCACCCTCGTCCGCTTCTTCTCCGGACTCTTGGCCGCCTTTTTCCTCAGATTCTTTTTCTACCCCTTCGGTTTCTTCGTCTTCGCTTTCTTCATCAACAGTATCTTTTTCTTCCTCTTTTTCTGACTCATCCTCTTCGGCTTCTTCACCGTCTTCTTTTTTCTCTTCTTTTTCCGATTCCTCTTCGTCCTCCTCCCCTTCTTCTTTTTCAGACTCTTTACCAGACTCTTTTACCTCATCTGATTCTTCTGCTTCAGACTCATCTAT
>JBAUMB010000132.1:0-25279 GCA_049578465.1 Anaerolineales bacterium | reverse complement strand
TACCTACCTCAACGCATCTTCCCTCGACTTCTGCTTCGACGCCATGACCCGCTTCCGCTTTGAAACCTGATAACTCACTCAATTTCAAACCGCGATTCGTTGCTTCCGCCCAAATGGATTCGCCGAGTGGATGTTCACTGCCCTTTTCAACAGAAGCGGCGAATCGAAGCAATTCTTCTGCTTTCCATTTTCCATTCGCTACAATATCCGTTACTGCGGGCTGACCTTTTGTGATCGTTCCTGTCTTATCCAGCACAACCACATTAACTTTTCCAGCGCGTTCCAACGCTTCACTGTTTCGAAAAAGAATCCCCATCTCCGCGCCTTTGCCAGTGCCAACCATGACCGCAGTCGGCGTGGCCAGTCCCATCGCGCACGGACAAGCAATTACCAGCACCGCGACCATATCAATCAATGCTGTGGTGAAGTTATGTCCACCTGAATTTATGGGAACGATAAAATACCAAATCGCGAACGTAATCAAAGCCGCAGCAATCACGGAAGGCACAAAGATCGCCGAGACTTGGTCTGCTAGTTTTTGAATCGGCGCTTTGCTTCCCTGTGCATCTT
Organism: Anaerolineales bacterium; assembly: GCA_049578465.1. Classification (GTDB taxonomy): domain Bacteria; phylum Chloroflexota; class Anaerolineae; order Anaerolineales; family Villigracilaceae; genus Fen-1038. Next base: position 24,709 of record JBAUMB010000132.1, on the reverse strand, counting down.
CAACTAGTTTGATAATCTGCGCCAACGCAGTTTCTTTGCCGACTTTCGTCGCTTCAAACTTGAGCATACCAACTTTATTCAGCGTCGCGCCGATGACCGCATCGCCAACTTTCTTTTCAACAGGAAAAGACTCGCCTGTCAACATAGATTCATCTATCGATGAACGACCCTCAATGATCACGCCATCCACCGGAATCTTTTCGCCGGGTTTAACGAAAACGATGTCACCGACGCGAACTTCATCCACGGGCACATCCGCTAAGAGCGGCGGACTTTCCGCTTCAAGTCCAGAGCGAACGACATGCGCCGTTTTGACGCGTAAACTCATCAGCTTCTTGATCGCATCGGATGTGCGTCCCTTAGCGCGCGCTTCCAAAAATTTCCCGATGCGAATCAGCGTGATGATCATCGCCGATGTTTCAAAATATACATGTCCCGGAATCAAGTTGAACATGATGGCTAACGAAAAAACATAGGCAACCGATGACCCCATCGCGATCAACACGTCCATATTGGATGAGCCGCTTCGCAGCGCTTTGAACGCACCCACATAATATTGCCAGCCCACATAAAATTGCACCGGCGTGGCGAGCGCGAACATCAGCCATATCGCCCAACTCGATTCCATCCATTGCATGGGAAGCAAACCAAAGTCCATACTCATCGAGAACAGGAATAACGGAACAGTGAAGATCAAACCGATGATGAGCAGGCGGCGTTGGATGTTGATTTCGCGCTGACGCGCTTTTGCTTCAGCATCTTCTGCATCGCCGCCAAGTTCCAGCGCTTCAAATCCGGACTTTGAAACGGCTTGCCTTAACTCAGCTTGACTCACAACCGTCGGCACATACTTGATGTGCGCATGTTCCGTGGTGATGTTCACCGAGGCTTCGATCACACCTTCAACTTTTTGCAAAACCTTTTCTAGTCGACGGGCGTCGTTATCATCGGCGAGACGTTTAATAATGAGATCCGCTTCGCCGGTTGCGATGCCGTAACCCGCGCGTTGGACGCGCGCGATCATTTCAACTAGTCCTGTTGCCGATGGATTGAACTGAACGACGGCGCGCTCCGACGACAAATTTACAACGGCGCTTTGAACGCCGTTGACTTTTTTTAGATTACGCTCAATGGTCGAGACGCAATTAGCGCAATACATGCCGGTAATGGGTAAAGTTAATTGTTTTGTTTCAGGCATTATTTACCAAACTGTGGGCACGATAAGTTGTGCCCTTACTAAAATTACAATTGAATTACGCGGCGACAGGATAATTGATCTCAGCCAGCAAAGTCTTAATCTTTTCTTCGCTAGCAGGCGCATCAAATGAAATCTGAACTTTCTTGGTGTCGAGATCAGCCTTCACCGATTGGACGCCCTGCAATTCACCGACTTCCATTTCAACGGTGTGAGTGCAATGCGCGCAATCAATAGCAGGTACAGAATAAGTTACAGTGGTCATTTTATTTCTCCTTAGGTTGAAATTTATGATTCGAGTATCGAAATCCGATTCTCGTTTTACACCTTGTTCGCCATATCGAATACATCGTTAATTTCTTTCAGAACACGCTCGCGTTCCTTCTTATCGTTTCCTTGAACAGCCGTGATCACACACGAATTCAGATGATTTTCAAGAATCTGCGAACTGACCTTATTCAAGGCGGCTTCCACCGCCTGAATTTGGCGGATGACATCAATACAATACGCATCCTCCTCCACCATGCGGATCACGCCTCGCAAATGACCTTCAATGGTTTTCAAACGTCGAAGAGAAGTTACATCATTTTTCATAACGCCTCGATTTATCAGACTATTAGTTACCATTCATCCTTACCCCCCCCATGGGGATAGGGTGGTTAAATCATATAACCGATTGCCGAAGACGTCAAGGAAGAACGTCACCATTTAGGCAACAGGAATCAGCCTATAAAACAGCCGGTGAAGTTCACCGGCTGTTTTGTTTTATTTGTACAATCGCTGGTATAAATCTTGCGCCCAGTTGATTAATGTTTGCTGGTCTGCACTGCTCGGTTGAGTGCTTCCATCTCCAAATAGTGAAAACTGGCGCGTCATACGATCCGATACATTAGCGGGATCAGACTCATCAAGATTGACCTGACCAAATTGCATTACCCATGTTTCAAGTTGTGTTACCTCGGCGGGCAGTAAATTCCCATTACGCATGTCCGCTTTGCAATTATCTGCATTTGCTTCGCCTGATAAATAAATCGTCAAGCTATCGCAAAATCCAGCAATGCCGCCATTACGTTTCCAAGTCAATGCAAGCGTGGCAGGCTGAATTTCGCTGCCATTCTCGTTGGTATGAAATTCATAATTGATGTTATTCGCTTGAAGCATAATTAAATGGCCGGGCATGACAACCATCGCACACATGATTCCATCCTGCGCAACGCCTAAACACGAATCGGGCCACTCGACTTCCGTATCGCTGACCACAGTTATTTGACTCGCATCTATTCCTAATGCGGACGCAAGATAATTTTTCACCGCGCCTTGCGCCGGATCCGAAGCTTGGACCCCTCCGGCAGGAACGATTTCGGTTCCATCTCGATTCGTATGTAGTTCATATTGCTCACCATTTGCATCCAAGAGAATCACAAATCCCGATACTTGTTGGTTTGTGCACATCACGCCGATGCGTTGTACGCCCATACAGCCGTTCGGCCAGATCACAGCTTGAGTGGAGATCACTTTAATTTGATCGGCAGTCAGGTTCAACGTCGAAGAAAGAGACGTGATCGCCGCCTGTTGAGCGGACGTCAATGCAACCGGCACGCGAGTAGCCGATGGAATATTTATGGGAGGAGGTGCGCTCGTTGGTAATGGAATCGTCGTTTCAACAGCAATTTGTGCGCTTGTCGCAACTATCGTAGGCGGAGTCGGTATATACTCTGGCGAGCACGCCGTGAGCAACAGCGCAATGAAAGACATCAGTAAAGTTGATTTTCTCATTTTGTTCCTTTGCTTAGAACAAGACGAGGCGGATAACAAAAATGTTCCTTGCATTGTATAATTAGACCATGTCGCAAAATATCCATCCTTGGCGAATATTCGCAAAAGGCGCCGCTCTTTTCTTGATCGTTGAATTCGCTTTTTATTCGCTTCAACCAAATCTTCAATGGCTGAATGTCTACAACTCGCCGGCTTTGATTCGGCAGCGTTTTCCGATCAGCACCGTTGCACCGGAAGATGGCGCGCTGGATGTCGCCAACATTGATGCCATGCTCGCCTCGCATATTGTATCCAAACCAAAGGCGTCGAATGAATACCGTATATTCGTGCTTGGCGACTCAGCCGTGTGGGGAATCGGTCTCAAACCGGAGCAGACGCTCCCGGGTCAGATGAACACGCTTGGCTTGACATGCGGGAGCAAAAATATCCGAACGTACAACCTAAGTTTTCCGCGCCCATCGGCGACCAAAGACCTGATGATCCTCGACAAGGCTATGAAATATCAACCCGATATGATCGTATGGGTTCTGTCTACATTTACATTGTGGCCAAACACACGCGTCGAGCATCCATTGATCTCTCAGAATCCGGATGAATATTACAAGGTAGCCCATCGGTTTAATTTTCTGCCAAAGAATTATCGCAGTCCGAGCTTAATAAAACAAGTAATTAATCAAAACCGAACATTGTTTCGCGTTTTGCGCTATCAACTTTACAGCTTGATCAACCTCGCAACCGGCCTTGACCAGATTCCCGGACCGCCCGAAGCGTTACCGAGCCAACTCAGCAGCAGTCCGATCTTCGAAAGCGTGAAGCCGACAAGGTTAAGTGTCACAAAATTCTCGATAGATCAAATCAAAGACCTCTATCAAATTGCAGGAAATGTTCCCGTGATCCTTGTCAACGAACCGACCCAAGTGCTTACAAATGTTCCCAACAGCGATATTTACTATAACGCTTACTTTCCCCGCTGGGTTTATGATCAATATCGTCAATACCTAGGCGAGGCCGCGGCGCAAAATCATTGGAACTATCTCGACCTGTGGAACATTTTCCCATCCAGCTATTACACCGATACGCCTTTGCATCTGATTCCTCAAGCCGAGACAGAACTCGCCAAGATGATCGCGCCTTACATCCTCAAGGGATGTCAATGAAACTGTTTTGAGTTTTGCTTCTTTGCCAGGATAAAACAAAAGACGAGGAAGGCAAAAATATTCCTTGCACTGTTATAATCATTCCAATGTTGCAACCTGTCAATCCGTGGCGAGTATTGGCGAAAGGTGTCATTCTGTTTTTAGCGGCGGAGTTTACATTCTACGTAATACACCCCGACCTGAGCTGGCTAAACGTTTACAATTCACCAGCGATGAAGCGCCAGCGTTTTCCATTCAACACGCATATGCCAGATGATACCGCATTGGACGCGGGCGATCTCGGCGCTATGTTCGCATCCCATGTAGTATCCGAGCCAAAAGCGCCAAACGAATATCGCGTGTTTATTCTGGGCGATTCAACCGTGTGGGGCGCTTCATTACCGGTCAATCAGACTTTATCCGCGCAACTCAATCAACTTAAGCTGACTTGCGAAAATAAAAACGTGCGTTTTTACAACTTAAGCTATCCGAGTCCGTCCGCGACCAAGGACTTGATGATCCTCGACGAAGCTATGCGCTATCAGCCGGATAGCATCATCTGGCCCTTGACGCTTTATACGATGATGCCATCCGTACGTACGAATCACTGGGTCATTGAATTGAACCCGGATGAACTATATCAATTAAATGCACGCTTTCATTTCCTGCCAAAGAAGTATCCATCTGAGACTGTATGGAACGAATTCAAATCCCGGCAGATTGCTTTGTATCGTATTTTGCGATATCAACTATTTGCGGCGGTGACGACGGCTATCGGCGTGGATCAAATGATGTCTCCCGAGCGACCGGCAGTTGCTGTCCCGATGACGCGCGATCTTAACTTCGAGGGCATTGCTCCGCCAACTCTCGGAGCAAAACAATTGTCGCTGGATGAGATCGGTTTTGGATATCAAATTGCCAACCGTGTTCCCTTGCTATTAATCAACGAACCGATGCAGATCGAACAGAACATTCCCAATAGCGACGTACAATATAACGACTATTATCCGCGTTGGGTCTACGATCAATATCGGCAACAACTTAGCAATGCCGCCGCCAAAAACAAATGGGATTATTTGGATTTGTGGAATGTTTTTCCACCAAGTGATTTCAGCACGCCTTTGCATTTAAATCCAAAAGGAGAAAACCAACTGGCAAAAGTCATTGCTCCTTACATCATCCGGGGATGCCCATGAAACGATATTCTATTTTGACTGCGCTTCTATTTTTCTTCCTTGCATCCTGCGTACCAACGCCCAATCCTGATTCGCAAATCCAACTTGCTGTCGCGCAAACTATCGCCGCTATCCCAACGACCACGCCTTATCCGACGCCGAGCATTCCTCCAACCGCAACACCGATGAGTCTAAGCGGCTTGTTCTGCGAATATCAATTCTGCATCGGCCACCCCGTTTCCATCGCGTTCTTCGATCTCGACGCGCAGCGCAATCCGCTTGCGCCCAGCAGTATCACACAGGGAATGTTAGCCGCCTACAATCCAAGCTTACTTATTCAAGTCATCTGGCAGGACGCGACCGGAGCGAGCGACGCGTCGTTCATGCTCGACACCATTTTAGACAGTAAAGTCGATTCTCGAAGTGGAAACTTAAAGGCATTCCGGGTTGGCGATCTAGATGTGGATTATGTTGCCATCACAACCACTGCGACCGCTGCTTTGCCCTACGGCGGCGCGGCGGCTTGGATGTGCGGCGGGCGCGCCTTTGCATGGAAAGCCTACACGCCTCAAGCCGAACTTGCTACCAGTCTGTTCAATGATGCATTACAGAAATTTCAATGCGCCCAAAAGTAGATCAATTGCTGTTCCCACCTATGTTAATTTTTTCGCTTCATTCCACAACGCATCCATCTCTTCCAATTTCATGTCCGATAAATTTCTTCCCTGCTTCTTAGCATTCGTTTCAATATAGCCAAAGCGCTTTTTGAATTTCATATTTGTTCCGCGCAGCGCCGATTCGGCATCGATCTTCTTCCAGCGCGCAAAATTGACCAGCACAAAAAACAAATCACCGATCTCATCGGCAAGTTCAAAATCAGTTTCGGCTTGTTTCACTTCCTGAACTTCCTCGGCAAGCTTATCCAATACTTCATCAATCACGGGCCAATCGAAACCAACACGCGCGGCGCGATCTTGATATTCCTGCGCCTGACTCAACGCCGGCAAAGCCAGCGGGACGCCATCCAACATCCCTTTTTCTTTTTCGCCTTTGACATTGCGCTCTTTCGCTTTCAACTTTTCCCAATTCGTCAGCACGCCGTCTACACCGCTGACTTTTGCATCGCCGAACACATGCGGATGCCGTCGGATAATTTTGTCGTAAATTCCTTTGACCACATCGTTGGCGGTGAACTCGCCTTCTTCGCTGGCAATCTGTGAATGTAGCATGATTTGCAAAAGCAAATCGCCGAACTCTTCGCGCATTGAATCAAAATCACCCGAGTCAAGCGCCGCGATGGCTTCATACGATTCTTCCAGCAAATGTTTGCGGAGCGATTCGTGAGTTTGCTCCTTATCCCATGGACAACCATTTGGTGCGCGCAAATGCGCTACAATTTCCTGAAACGATTCAAACGACGTGCCTTCGCCCAACGGCGGAACATAGAGCGATGTTAGCAATCCGATGTGTTCACTGCGATCAATTTCATACAACGCAACATCCTCGATGACTTGATCTTTTGTCCCTGCGCTGTGAATCAATCGCACCCGATGCTCATCGGGATAAATCGCCGTCAAGGTTGATTTAACTTCCGATGCCACAAGCCGAGAATATATTTGTGCGATCAAGACCGGCGCATCCGGTGCGAACGTCGGGATGTGCAACTCGCCGAGAGTCAACGCGTCGAAAAGAGTCATGCGAGGATACGGGTCAAGATTAAGCGCGGAGAAAGTCGGCTCGAGGAAGGATAAGCCTTCCACGATTCGCACAGCCAGCTTTTCGTCGCGCGCGAGGCGCGCGATTTCAGGGCATGTCGCTTCGGCAATAAAGGGATGTCCAGGCACGGCATAGATCACGCCTTGCTCGCGCCGCCCTAATTCCAAAATCTTTTGCGTGATGGATGCATACACTCCATCGAATGATTCGCTCTCTTCATAGAGATCATCAAATGAATGAATCTTTATTGTAGAGGGAAGACTTGCAACCGTCGGATGCTGGCGCGTGCGAAGATAAATTTCATCAGCGGATGAAAGCACGTTCCACGCTTCACGCGTGAGCTGATTTGGATCGCCGGGACCGAGGCCGAGGAGAGTTATACCGCGCATATGTGACTCCGTTTGGTTCTGAATTTTGAACCATTAAAATAAAACGTAATGCGTGAAGTGTAACACGCATTACGTTTGAAATTATTTTGTAAAGAATTAATTAACGCTTGGTATAGGTCGGAGCCTTACGAGCGCGCTTGAGACCTGGCTTCTTGCGTTCCTTGACTCGCGCATCGCGCGTTAGCAAACCAAACTTGCGCAGAGATGAAGTCCAATCCACATTGATCTTAAGCAGCGCACGCGCTAATCCAAGTTTGACCGCGTCGGTTTGACCCGTTACGCCGCCGCCGTTCACCGTGGCAGTGACATCGTACTTGCCAGCTTCTTCGCCACAGGCTTTAAAAGCCATCAGGATATCGTTTAGATCGCCGAGACGCGTGAAATAGGCACCGGCGTCTTTTTCATTGACCATGAACTTGCCGCTGCCGCTCATGAGGCGAACGCGGGCAATACTCTCTTTACGCCGACCCACACCTTCAAAATATTGCACAGCCATAATTGCTCTTTCCTTTCTACTTCAACAATTCCGGGTTTTGCAATCCGTGCGGATGATTAGGACCCGCATAAATCTTCAAACGTTTAATTAATGAATGGCCCATCTTATTATGAGGCAACATGCCCCACACCGCATCGCGCAAAACGCGGTCGGGATGAATCCGCAATTGCTCGCGCAAACTCACCGACTTCAATCCGCCGGGGAAACCGGAATGATGATGATACATTTTACTGTCCATCTTCAAACTGGTTTTGGTTCCAGTAGCAGTCACATGCTCGGCATTGACCACCACCACATAATCTCCCATCTCCACACCGGGCGTGAAGGTTGGTTTATGTTTGCCTAGTAAAACGCGCGCAACCTTTGCCGCAAAGCGGCCCAAGTTTTGTCCGTTAGCATCCGCCACGAACCATTTGCGCTCGATCTCGCTCTCTTTTGGATAATACGATTTATACACTTTCAATCTCCGTATTCTTTGCTCGGAAGACTCAATATGTCACTTCAACCAGAGTCAATCCGTGTGCGGGAGCCAATCCCGCGGGAATTTCATTTTTTTTCTGCGGCCTCTCCAACGCTTGAACCACAGTTTCTTTTAAGCATCTTCCTTGCGCGACGGCTATTTGAACGAAGACCAGCCGTCGAACCATCCGATATAAAAACGCATCTGCCCGGACCTCATACTGCCACTCATCATCGCGTCTTTTCCACTCTGAGCACATCACCGTGCGAACCGTAGTACTTTGTTCACGCGAAGGCGAACCAAACGCTGAAAAATCATGTTGCCCTAAAAAGACTCCAGCCGTTTCGATGAGCACATCGCTGCTGAAAGCGGGCCATACGCGCAAGACTATCTTCTCCCGCAACGGGTCGCGGATATTCTGGCAAAACAACCGGTAGCGATAGCATCGTGAAGTGGCATCAAAACGCGGATGAAATTTCGCCTCTACAACTTCCACATCCTTCACCGCGATATCAACCGGCAAATTGGCATTCAGGGCATCGCGCAAATGCTCGAGACCGTGATTCCATTCGAGGTCGAACGCGGCCACTTGGCCTGAGGCATGAACGCCCGTGTCGGTGCGTCCGGCCAAAGTCACGGTGCGAGCCGACCAGCCGATTTCGCGCAAAGCCTTTTCGAGTTCGCCTTGCACCGTCCGATGTTTTGCCTGCCGCTGACTTCCAGCGAATGCTGTGCCATCATAAGCAAGGATCAGTTTGTAACGTGCCATTTTAGTGTTTAGCTTTTAGCTAAAAACTAAACCTAACCGCTTCTTATTCTTCTACTAATTCCAGGATCACCATCTCGGCTGAATCACCAAGTCGTGGTCCGAGTTTCATCACACGGGTGTAACCGCCGTTGCGGTTCGCAAAGCGCGGAGCAATCTCATCGAACACGCGCTTGAGCACTTGATTATCTCCAAGCTTGGAAGCCACGAGACGGCGGGCCGCGACTTTATCGCTATCACTGCCATTGGCGCTGTTGCGCGCAATGGTGATGATATGTTCTGCTTCGCCGCGAATCGCGGCGGCCTTCGCTTTGGTCGTATGAATCCGTTCATGCTCGAAGAATTGCTTCATCAAGTTGCGGCGCAAGGCAAGCCGTGCGCCAGTCGTTCGACCTAGTTTATAACCTGCTACATTATGTCGCATCTCTTATTACTCCGAAGATTGTTCGTCCTTTAAAAAGCCTTTCTCGTGCATCTTCTGGCGCAGTTCATCCAAACTCTTTTCGCCAAAGTTGCGGATGGACATCACTGCCGATTCGCCTTTATCGAGCAATTCCAGCACATCGCCGACAGTGGTGATGCCTGTGCGCTTCAGCGAGTTGAAGACACGCACCGAAAGGTCAAGAGCTTCGACCGGCGTTTCTGCCAATTCGCTTGATAGGCGGCTTCCAGCTACTTCGCGTTCTGTTACAACGGTCAGCATTTCTTCGTTGATGCCGGCAATCATGCGAAGATGATCAATGATCAGTTTGGCTGATGTCCCGAGGGCGCGCTCTGGTGCAATCGTGCCATCCGTCCAAATTTCAAGGACCAACTTATCATAATTCGTACTCTGACCCACGCGCGCCGACGTCACTTCCCAATTGACGCGCTTGACCGGGCTGTAGATTGCGTCCACCGGAAGTTCCCCAATCGGCAGGTGTTCACTGCGTTCATTCGCAGGCGAATATCCGCGGCCGCGCTCCACCGTGAATTCAATATCCAGCTTGGTCTTGGGATTATCCACCGTAAACAGATAAAGTTCCGGGTTGACAACCTCGACTTCAGATGGCGCTACGATATCGGCGGCGGTCACTGTCCCTTCGCCGCGCACTTGCAAATTCATGCGGGTGCTGTCCACGCCATCCAATTTGAGGCGGATTTGCTTGATCTGCAAAGTCAATTGAATTACATCCTCGCGCACGCCGGGAATGTCGCTGAACTCATGCAGCACATCCCCGATGCGGATGGATGAGATCGCCGCGCCATCCAAAGATGAAAGCAGAACGCGGCGTAATGAATTGCCCAATGTCGCGCCATAACCGCGCTCTAGCGGGCTGATTACAAATTTGCCGTAATTCCGAGCCTCGGCTTCGCGCTCAATCTTCGGCATGACCATATTCGAGATACCCGTCACGGTTCACCTCTCCCATGCAATAGCAGAAAACCAACGAGTGAAGAATGATTTTTATTCATCAGATCACTCTTACGCAACCAAAGACTAACGGCGCGAGTAGTATTCAACAATAAGCTGTTCACTCAGACTGCCTTCAATCTCCATACGCTCAGGAAGTCGAGAAACTACCCCAGACATCTTTTTGGCGTCACGATTCAACCATGAAGGTGATGTGCGCTTCTCGACCAGTTCGGACAAAGTTTTGAAATAAGTCAAATCTCGCGAACCTTCACGAACGGTAATTTCATCGCCTTCGTTTAGAAGCATGGAAGGAATATCGGTGCGTCGCCCATTTACTGTAAAGTGACCATGTGTGACAAGCATCCGAGCTTGCGAGCGGCTGGCCGCGAATCCCAAGCGAAAGATCACATTATCGAGGCGAGATTCAAGGATCTGTAACAAAGTCAGACCCGTCAAGCCATGGCGATGCAAGGCCGTTTCATAATAGCGGTGGAACTGACGCTCCAACACGCCATAGATGCGACGCGCCTTTTGCTTTGCGCGCAACTGGCGAGAAAAATCAGATTGACCGGTGCGGCTGGCGTTCCCGCCACGGCTCCCCGTCTTGCCATGCTGACCCGGAGGAAAACTGCGTTTCTCAAACGCACACTTGGGTGTAAAGCAACGCTCGCCCTTCAAATAAAGTTTTTCGCCTTCGCGCCGGCACAATTTACAAACCGGACTAAGTGTTTTTGCCATATTTTCAATACCTCAATTAAATTACACGCGGCGCTTTTTCGGAGGCCGACAACCATTATGCGGAATCGGTGTGATATCCGACATCGAGCGGACTTTCAAGCCCATAGATTGAACAGCACGAATGGCATTCTCTCGTCCGGGACCAGGCCCTTTGACGAACAAATCTACTTCCTGAATACCCAATTGCTGTGCGGCTTTGATCGCTTGTTCCGCGGCGAGACGTGCCGCGAAAGGTGTGCTTTTGCGCGAGCCTTTGAAACCTGCTGAACCGGCGGAACCCCAAGCCACTGCATTCCCTTCCGAGTCAGTCACTGTCACAATTGTATTATTGAAGGATGCAAAAATATGCACCTGTCCGGAAGATATATTGCGCTTCCCTTTTTTAGCGCCGCCAGCTGCGCGGCGTGCGGAGCGTACACTCTGAGGCATAAATCATCAACTCCTGTTTTATTTCTTGGTCGCGCCGCGTCGGCGTCCGCGCCCAGCAACGGTCTTCTTGCTGCCTTTGCGGGTTCGCGAATTGGTGCGGGTGCGTTGTCCGCGAACAGGCAGGTTGCGACGATGCCGCAAGCCGCGATAAGAGCCGATCTCGATCAGCCGCTTAATGTTCATCTGCTGTTCGCGGCGCAGATCGCCTTCGACTTTATAATTTTTTGTGATGAACTCGCGCATCGCCGTGACTTCGGCTTCGGTTAAATCCTTGACGCGTGTATCAGGACTCACTTTGGTCGCCGCCAAAACTTCGCGCGCGCGCGTCGGGCCTACGCCAAAAAGATACGTCAGGCCAACTTCAACCCGCTTATTGCGGGGCAGGTCAACACCTTCAATTCTTGCCATATAGATCAACCCTGTCGTTGCTTGTGTTTAGGATTTTCGCAAATCACGTATATATGTCCTTTGCGCCGCACAATACGGCACTTGGCGCATCGCTTGCGAACAGATGGTGATACTTTCATTATATAACTCCTTACTTCTTCATAGAGCCAAAGATGCGATTATACAGGTTATTACTTTTTCCGTCCAGTGTCCAATCTTATTGGCATGTCACGGGACAGTCAGGATAAGAGGATCACCTTCGGTGACAGCTACGGAATGTTCAAAATGAGCTGTCAATGACTTGTCTGCCGAGACAACCGTCCACTGGTCGCGCAAAGTGCGGGTTTCGTGCGTCCCAACCAAAACCATCGGTTCGATCGCAATGGTCATTCCCGCACGAAGAGGCATTCCGGTTCCCGCTGTGCCATAATTGGGAACTTGCGGACCTTCATGCATCTGTCGTCCAACACCATGACTGGTATATTCGCGCGTAACGTGCAAGCCGCGGCTTTCCACATAATTTTGGATCGTTGCCGAAATATCACCGGTACGATTACCAACGCGCATTTTATCAATCGCCGCGATCAGCGCGCCTTCGGTGATTTCCATCAGGCGCTCCGCCTCTGGGGAAATCTTCCCCACCGCAAAAGTTTTAGCCGAGTCAGCCACAAAACCTTCAAACACCGTTCCGCAATCCACAGAGATGATGTCACCTTCGCGGAGAATTCGTTTCTTGCTCGGAATTCCGTGCACCAATTCTTCATTGACACTGGTGCATATCGAAGCCGGATACGGCGGCTGACTGTAACCTTTAAAAGGCGAATAACATCCGTGTTTCTTCAGCACTTCCTCAGCAGCCGCGTTGAGGTCGGCTGTTGAAACACCGGGTTGTATCACATTTTTCATGGTCGCCAAAATCTCAGCATTGATACGCCCAGCCTGACGCATGGTCTTTAATTCGTCCAGGCTTTTGATATGTATTTGGCGATCCCAACTCATAATTCACTCCGATACAATTCTTATTCCACTACTTTTTTTATCACAGATAAAAGTGAATCTGTGACTTTCTCGAAAGGTTGTGCTCCGTCAATCTCGATCAGTTTGTTTCCCTGACGATAATAATCAATCAGCGGAGCAGTTTGTTGGAGATAGACCTTGATGCGGTTTGTTATTGTCTCGGCGGTATCATCTTCACGCTGATAAAGTTCGGAACCGTCAATGTCACATTTGCCCGCAACTTTTGGCGGACTAAACTTCTCGTGATAGATATGTCCCTGTGCTCGGCAAATGCGGCGGCCCGATAAACGTTCGATCAAAACATCGGGGGTCGCATTGATAAAAGGGACTAGGTCAACATCGCCTTTGAAATAGGATGACATATTGTGGAACGCCTCGGCTTGGGCTGGGGTGCGGGGAAAACCATCCAAAATGGCGCCCGGCTCACAGTCTGGACATTCGAGGCGATCTTTGATCATCGCAATCGTAACATCGTCCGGCACCAATTCGCCTTTATCGATAAAAGATTTAGCGAGTCTGCCGAGTTCGGTTTGGTTTTTAAAGTTCTCGCGAAAGAGGTCGCCGGTAGAAACATGAATCAAGCCGGTTTGTTCGGCAATGATTTTTGCCTGTGTGCCTTTTCCTACGCCTGGAGGTCCAAGCAAAACGATGTAGGTAGCCACGTTATTTCCTTCTTTCTTTGAAGCTCTTTGTCTAGCGCACCAACAACGAGTCTTGATATCCGTGCAATTTCATTTCCGCTTCAATATTCAAGAATGTATCGCGGACCACGCCAACGACAATGAGCAAGCCGGCCGATGTAATAAGGAACAATCCGCTCGATGTTGAAGCCCCGCCAATTCCAATTACTTTCAGTAAAAGGCTAAGCAAAAAAGGCAATGCGGCTACAAATCCAAGGAAGAATGCGCCGGGAAAAGTAATGCGTTGTTGAACTTTGTTAAGATACTTCTGTGTCACCTCGCCGGGATGAACGCCGGGGATTTGTGCGCCTGATTTTTTCAAGTTATCGCCATAGTTTTGTTGCTCGAACAATACGGATGTATAGAAGAACGTGAATGACACCACCATAAGAAAATACAAGAGCCAGTATACCCAACTGCTTGAACCTGTTCCGCCGCCTAGCGCAGTTTCTACACCCTGAGCAAAAGCATGGATACCCGCGTTAGTGGAGTTCAGGAAGTAACTGGCAATGATGGCCGGGAATTGCAGAATGGCGCTTGCAAAGATCAGCGGGATCATTCCAGCAAGATTCACCATCAGCGGCAAGGTGCCTTTGACCGGCATGGACATGCGGTTGCCCATTCGGCGTCCCGGATACATGACCGGAACATTACGGCGTCCCTGTTGGATGTAAACGATCGCAAAGATCGTCAGCACGATGACCACAATCGTGAACACCAATAAGAACCAGCGAGTGGATTGGTCCTGAAGAATACTAAAAAGATTGGACGGCATTTTCGCCACAATCCCCGCGAAAATTATCAACGAAAGACCTTGTCCGCGGATGCCGTATTCTGAGATCAATTCACCCAGCCAAATGGCAAACATCGTACCAGCCACCATCACCAGCAGAACCGTGAGCGACGGCAGCCATAAATCACTACTAAAGCCAAAAGGAACAATCGTTCCCTGTTGCGCCTGAGACGAAAGGTTATTAAAGATGTTGATCTCCCCTATAGCCGAAAGAGCCGCCATCGGCACAGCCAGAAAATATGTCCAACGCTCCATCCATTTCTGCCCCTCACGCGGATCTTCCTCCATTCGACGTTGGAGAGCAGGAATAATAGGAATCAGCAATTGCAAGATAATCTGCGCGGTGATGTATGGATAAACTCCCATCGAAAGCAGAGAAAAACTGGTAACGGTGCCGCCGGATAACAAATTGAGGAAACCTAGAAATCCGGAATTCGCCGCGGCGCTACTTTCGAATGCCTTCAACGCCGTGAAATTGATACCCGGTACAGGTACATTGGCGGCGATGCGATAGAGGGCGAGAATGAAAAACGTAATCAGCAACTTGCGCCGAATGTCTTCCGACTTCCACAGGTAACGCCAACCCGAAAACGATGATTTCATTAGAAATCTCCTCGTTGGATCATTGGATCAATTCCACAGAACCGCCGGCTTTTTCGATCTTGGATTTAGCGCTGGCACTGACGCGGTGAACCTTCACTTTGAGCGCGACCTTCAAATCGCCGCGTCCCAACACAACGACCGGGTCGCGCGAATCTCGAAGCAAATGCGCGGCTGTGAGTGATTCCAAATTTACATCCGCATTGGCCTTGAATGCCTCGGACAATTGATCAAGGTTGACCTCGTTATACGTCACTTGATTTGGCGGAGTAAAACCTTCGCCACGTATGAACGGCAAGCGGCGATAGAACGGCAAGTTCCCGCCTTGGGCATAAGCGCGGCCGCCTTCGCCTGAGCGCGCACCCTGACCTTTGGTGCCGCGTCCCGCTGTTTTGCCTTGACCAGCTGATGGACCGCGTCCAACGCGTTTACGATTTTTCTTCGAGCCCGGATTGGGCACAAGTTCATGTAATTTCATTTCAACCTACTCTTCGATCTTCAGAAGATGAATCACTTTAGTTAACATTCCGCGCAAAGCTGGCGTATCTTTGTGTTCCACGGTCTGATGCATTCGGCGCAGACCCAAAGCGAAAACAGTCTGCTTCTGATCTTTGGTATAGCCGATCGGACTTCGAACCAACGTCACGCGAATCGTTTTGCCGGTATTTTCTTTCTTAGGCATGTTGTTTTCTCCGTTCCCAGAACGGCAACAACTCTTCAACCTTCTTGCCGCGGCGGGCCGCTTCCACCTGAACAGACTTCAGGCCACTCAAAGCCGCAAACGTTGCCATCACCACATTCAGAACATTCGCCGAACCCATGGACTTGGTAAGAATGTCGCGCACACCCGCGACTTCCAAAACAGCGCGCACGCCGCCAGCCGCGATCACGCCGGTACCGGGGGATGCTGGCTTTAAGAAAACACGCGCCCCGCCCACGATCCCGAGTGACTCGTGCGGAATGGTTGTGCCCGATAAATTCATCGCGTGCAAGTTCTTGCGCGCGCGTTCCGAAGCTTTACGCATCGCATCAGGAACGGCATTAGCTTTCCCACTTCCCATGCCGACTGTTCCTTTTTTATCGCCAACCACCACGGTCACGCGAAAGCGGAAGCGGCGGCCGCCTTTAACTACTTTGGCGACGCGTGCGATTTCAATCACGCGTTCTTCAAACGCGTCCTGCTGTTCATATTGTTGTTGCTGTTCAGCTACTACTTCTACATCTGCCATATCAACTCCATCGGCCTAGAACTGCAGGCCGCCTTCCCGTGCGCCATCTGCCAGCGCTTTGACTCTTCCCATATATCTGAAACCGCCGCGATCAAATACCACTGAAGTAATTCCTTTATTCTTGGCGCGCTCAGCAACCATCTTGCCAACCAGCTTGGCTTGCTCCGACTTCTTCTTATCTTTCATTTGATCGCGCAATTCCTTATCCACTGAGGATGCGGAAACGAGCGTATGACCTGCAGCATCATCAATGACCTGCGCGTAAATCTCAGCCACGCCGCGGAAAACAGCCAGCCGCGGACGTTGGGCAGTGCCAGCTAAATTTAAACGCACGCGCACATGGCGTCGCTTGCGAGCAATAGAACGATTATTGTTAGCCATACTTACTTCGCGGCTCCCTTCCCGGCTTTCCCAGCTTTATGGCGAATATGCTCGCCCAGATAATGCAGACCTTTACCATGATAGGGCTCGGGCGGGCGGACTTTGCGAATATTCGCCGCAACCTGCCCCACCAGTTCCTTGTCAAAACCTAATACTTTGATCTGACGAGTCTTCTGATCCGCTTCAAAGGATATTCCAAGCGGCGGTTCAACCTTGACCGGATGTGAATATCCGACATACAACGCCAGATTCTTGCCTTCCATTTCAGCGCGATATCCTACGCCTTCAACTTCCAACACAGTTTCAAAGCCTTTGCTGACTCCGTGTACCATGTTGGCAAGCAAAGCACGCGTCGTGCCATGCAAGGCACGTTCCAAGGCTTCATCCGATTTCCGCGTGATGACCAGATGATTATTTTCCATCTTGATCTCAACCATCGGAGAGAACGCGCGCTGGAGTTCACCCTTCGGGCCCTTCACGCGGACATTCAATCCTTTAACATCCACTTGAACACCGCTCGGAATTTCGACCGGCAACCGTCCAATACGAGACACTATTTACCTCCTGCCTTCTACCAGACCTTGCAAAGGATCTCGCCACCCACGCCCAACTGTCGGGCGCGTGCACCGGTCATCACGCCTTTCGGCGTGGATATAATTGCGACACCAAGACCTGATAACACCCAGGGAATTTCCTTTTTATTGGTATAGATGCGGCGTCCCGGAGTACTGACGCGTTCAATACCGCTTAATACTGGTTTTCGCTCACGGCGTTCGCCGGTGTATTTAATCTTCAGGCGAAGAACTTTAAAGCTTTCCTTTTCGCCGTCAACAACTTCGAACCCTTCAAGAAAACCTTCATCTTTAAGAATCTTGGCAATCTCAGCTTTGATCTTTGAGCTAGGCATTGCAATCTGTGCCTGCCCAGCCATTACCGCGTTGCGAACACGGGTCAACATATCAGCAATCGGATCATTAACACTCATGATCTACCTCCAACCTACCAAGACGCCTTGACAACGCCGGGCACTTTGCCCTGCAAAGCCAGTTCACGGAAGCAGATACGGCACAAACCGAAACGACGGATATAGCCGCGCGGGCGTCCGCAGCGCTGACAGCGATTACGCACCTGAACGGCATTGCGCCGACGGAGTTCACGATATTGCATACATTTCTTCGCCATAATTTATTTACGCTTCCTTCCCGCTGAACGGCATACCGAGCATCTGCAACAAAGCACGCGCGTGCTCATCAGTTTTAGCAGAGGTCACAATGGTGATCTCCATACCGCGCAGTTTGTCAATTTTGTCATACTCAATTTCAGGAAACACCAACTGATCCTTCAGACCGAGCGTGTAATTTCCGCGTCCATCGAAAGCATTCGCCGAAACGCCGCGGAAATCTCTGACGCGCGGCAAAGCAATATTCAACAGGCGGTCAAGAAATGACCACATGCGGTCGCCGCGCAAAGTGACCTTCGCACCGATCAAACGGCCTTCGCGCAATTTGAAGTTGGCAATGGCCTTGCGCGCTTTGGTAGTAACAGGCTTTTGACCGGTAATAGTGGTCAGATCACCCACGGCCGCCTCGAGCGCTTTGGGATTATCCATCGCTTCCCCAAGACCGATGTTTACCACGACTTTTTCAACGCGAGGTATCTGCATCACGTTCTTGAAAGTAAATGCCTTCAACAACGCAGGTGCCACTTCTTTTTGATAACGTTCTTGCATTCTATTCATTATCCATGCTCCGCAGCTTAATCAATCAACTGTTCGCAGTTTTTACACACGCGGTGCGCACCAGCTTCATCGCGTTGGATACCAACGCGCACAGCCTCGCTACACTTTGGGCAAACCAGCATCACATTCGAAATATCAATTGGCCCTTCCATTTGGATTCGGCCTGGATTGATTTGACGTCCATTTTGTGTTTGAACCTGACGTTGATGCTTGGTGCGAACACTGACGCCCTGCACAACCACGCGGTTTTCTTTCATCATTACATTAATGACTTCACCACGTTTGCCTTTGTCTTCAATGCGACCACTGATGACTTCCACAGTATCGCCTTTACGGATTTTCATTCTCATTCAAATACTCCTACAGCACTTCCGGCGCCAGTGACACAATCTTCATGAACTGCTTATCGCGCAGTTCGCGCGCAACCGGTCCAAAGATACGTGTGCCCTTTGGGTTCTGACCATCTGCATCTAAAAGCACCGCGGCATTATCATCAAAACGGATATAAGAACCATCTTCGCGCCGCCATTCCTTCGTCAGGCGAACGATGACCGCATGGACGACCTCACCCTTTTTGACGCCGCCTTGCGGCGAAGCCGACTTGACACTTGCCACAACTACATCGCCGATGTGCCCATATCTGCGCGTCGAGCCGCCCATTACATGGATAACCAGCAATTCGCGCGCTCCACTATTATCTGCAACTTTCAGCCGAGACTCATGTTGGATCATGGCTGTGTCTCCGGCTTCGTCTCAACTGCGACATCAGCGCTTGCAATCGCCTCGACGCCTACATCGGCGGTGCGAGTCTCGCGCTTGACCACAGATTCAACCACCCAGCGCTTATCGCGGGATAATGGGCGGGTCTCAACAATCTGAACCTCATCGCCAATCTGACAACCGATCTCGTCGTGAGCCTTGACTCGTTTGCTAGAATACACAACTTTCTTATAAAGCGGATGACGAAACTTGCGGACAATTTCTACAACCACGGTCTTGGTCATTTTGTTGCTGGTGACCTTCCCAACGATTCGACGACGATTATTCATGCTTTACCTTCCGTAGCCGCCGAACCTGCCATTTCATGGAGAACGCTCTCCATGCGGGCAACATCCCGGCGTAATATACGAATGCGACTGGTGTCCGTTAATTGACCTGTCACTTGCTGAAAACGAAATTTCATCAGCTCTTCGCGTGCGTCAGACAGTTTCGAGCGGATCTGCTCCGCCGACATTGCTCGGATTTCTTCGGCTTTCATTTCCTACGCTCCTGACTCATGACTGCTCACGACTTTTGTTTTGATAGGAAATTTATATTGCGCACCTTTCAGCGCGGCCAAAGCTTGATCAGCGGGCAAGCCGCCCACCTCAAACATAATGCGTCCCGGTTTGACCACTGCAACATAATATTCCACGCCGCCTTTACCGGAACCCATACGAGTCTCGGGTGGGCGATGAGTATACGGCTTGGCTGGGAAGATACGAATCCAGACTTTGCCGCGCCGCTTCATCTCACGAACGATGACGCGTCGAGCCGCCTCGATTTGGCGTGCGGTGATCCAGCCCGGTTCGAGAGCCATCAATCCAAACTCACCGAAGGAGACTTCCGCACCGCGCAACGCCTTGCCCTTCATACGGCCGCGCATCGTCTTGCGCCATTTAACACGTTTTGGCATCAACATAGTAATAACCTCATAATAGAATGACCGACTTATTCGCTGACGTAAACGCCTTCAGTGGTCGTCTCCGCTTTTTCCTGGACTTCTTCCGGTACCACTTCGCCTTTATAAATCCAAACCTTCACGCCAATCTGACCATAAGTGGTCAACGCTTCGGTCTTGGCAAAATCAAGATTGGCGCGCAGAGTTTGAAGAGGAACACGTCCTTCACGCAGCCAGACATCACGCGACATTTCGGCGCCGCCTAAACGTCCACCCACCATGATCTTGATTCCTTTCGCTCCTTGGCGCATCGCTTGCTGAATGGCGCGCTTCATCGCACGGCGATAAGCAATACGGCGCTCCAACTGATCTGCAACATTCTTGGCAACTAATTGAGCATCGGTATCCGGCGAGGTAACTTCCTTCACATCAAGATCGATCTTTTTACCGACCAATGCTTCCAGCGCAACGCGGATCTTTTTAATTCCTTCGCCTTTGCGGCCGATCAGGATACCCGGTTTCGCAGTATGAATAGCAACCCGAATTTTGCCTGGAAATCTTTCGACATCCACGCGCGAAATACCAGCCTTACCGTTGGTCAGCATCTCGGGCAATTCGCCGCGCAGCTCACGCACGCGCGTGTTTGCCGCCGCACCGCCTTTGGATGTGCCGCCCAATAATAAATAACGAATGGCAAAATCCTGATGCAATTGCTCTCGATATGTTTTGCCCTCTGCGAACCAACGCCCTTGCCACGGTTGATTAATTCCAAGACGCATTCCAATCGGATGTACTTTGCGACCCATAATCTCTTCAGTCCTTTCCTAAGACCCGCGCTCACGCAGGACGACAGTGATATGCGACTGGCGGCGCAAGATCGGCTTGAAGCGGCCGCGCGCACCAAAACGACGCCATTTACGAGTCGGCGCTTCGTTGGCAAAAATCTGCGCCACGAACAAATCATCGCGGCTGACGCCGAAATTCTCTTCCGCATTGGCCACCGCAGATTCAAGTAACTTGAGAATATCCACTCCTGCTCGCTTATTGGCAAAGTGAAGAGATTCGAGAGCCTCATTCGCGTTCATGCCGCGAACTGTATCAATCACAAGGCGAACCTTCTGGGCAGATTGAGGTAAAAAGTTAAGTTCAGCACGAATATCGTGTGCCATGGTTTAGCCTCCAGCCGCCGGTGCAGGTGCAGCCGGAGCAGCAGCAGCTCTTTCGGCCGCGGCGGCATGACTGCGGAAAGTTCGAGTCGGGGCGAATTCACCTAAACGGTGACCCACCATATTTTCCGTGATATAGATCGGGACATGACGGCGTCCATCATGGACGGCAATCGTGTGCCCAACCATTTGCGGAAAAATCACGCTCGCGCGGCTCCAAGTGCGAATCACTTTCTTCTCGCCTTTTTGATTCATCGCCTCGATGCGCTTGAGCAGTTTGGGTTGAATATATGGACCTTTTTTCAGAGAACGAGACATAGTTACCTTTTACTCTCAGCGCCTAGCGATTGGTCTTACTGGCGCGGCGCACAATATATTGATTCGTCTTCTTATTGCGGCGGGTTTTCTTGCCCAACGTTGGCTTGCCCCAAGGACTCTTCGGTCCGGGAAGTCCAATTGGCTGACGTCCTTCACCACCGCCATGCGGATGGTCGCGCGGACTCATCGCAGAACCGCGTACGGTCGGACGAACACCCAAGTGACGCTTACGTCCCGCTTTGCCCAGCTTGATATTGCTGTGATCCACATTACCGACGGTGCCAATGGTTGCGTAGCAAACCTGATGGATCAAACGCACCTCACCGGACGGCAAGCGGATCTGCGCAAAATCACCTTCCTTACCCAAGAGTTGAGCCGCCCCACCCGCCGTGCGGACAATTTGTCCGCCTTTGCCGGCCTTCATTTCGATATTATGAATGAGCGTACCAACCGGAATGTTCGAAATCGGGAGACAATTACCGGTACGAATTTCCGCGTTGGGACCGGACATAAGTGTGTCACCGACTTTCAAATCCAGCGGAGCAATGATATAACGCTTCTCGCCATCCGCATAATTAAGCAGTGCCAAACGAGCGGTGCGATTCGGATCATATTCAATGGCAGCAACCTTAGCTAGAATGCCACGCTTCTCGCGTTTGAAATCTACAATTCGCACGAGGCGCTGGTGGCCTCCGCCGCGATGTCTCACCGTGACGCGCCCCTGCACATTGCGTCCGCCGTGACGTCCAAGTGAAACCGTCAGCGAGCGCTCTGGGGTGGATTTTGTTATTTCTTCGAACGTGTTGCCCGTCATCCCGCGTTGACCGGGGGTTGTGGGTTTATATTTTTTTACAGCCATTACTTCACCCCTTCAAAGATCGGTAGAGTTTGGCCCTCTGCAAGGGTCACTATCGCCTTTTTGAATCCAGACTTGCGGACCAAAAGGCGGCGCGATTTCGCGCGGCGCCCGCGTTTTGCAGTGGTATTCATGATATTCACGCGCACCACTTCTACGTCAAACATCGTTTCAACGGCGTCTTTTACCAAGGTACGATTTGCATCTTCCGCAACTTCGAACGAATATTGATTCAATTTTCCGGAAAGATAACTGGACTTTTCAGTTACCAGAGGACGATGAAGCACTTCTTGAATAGTCGTCATGATTTATTCCTTCCCCAAATGCGCCGATAGCAGGTCGAGAGATTTAAGCGGCAGAACGACTTTATCAAAACCAAGTAAATCACGGATATTCAAATAAGAGACGAGCATCACTTTAGCATCTGGAATGTTATTTGCCACACGAGTCACATCGTCATACAACGCATCTTTTACCGGCATGAGCAACAATGCTCTCGCATCACCAACTAATAAATTCAACGCGGCGGCCATCGTCTTCGTTTTCATTCCCTCAACTTTGATATCATCCACCACAACGATCCCTGCGTCCGCCGCTTTCACTGAAAGAGCCGAGCGCAACGCAGCTAAACGCATTTTCTTTGGCATGGCTTGAGTGTATTTGCGAGGATGCGGTGTGTGAATACGACCACCGCCAACCCACTGTGCGGAAATCGTTGACCCTTGGCGGGCGCGGCCTGTCCCTTTTTGCTTCCAAGGCTTGGCTCCGCCGCCGGCAACCTCATGACGCACTTTGGTCTGGTGCGTCCCGAGGCGCGCGTTTGCCATTTGGCGCTGATAAGCCTGATGCATTAAATCCACATTCACTTTGGCTTCGAAGATCGCCGCAGGCAAATCCACCTGCTTGACCTTTTCACCCTGCATGTTAAGCACATCTACTTTCATAATATATTCTTCCTGTTTCCTCAGCGCCTATTGCTTCCGAGTCTCATTCAAAACAACAAGACTTCCCTTACCGCCCGGCACGGCGCCATTCAAACCGATCAGATTGCGTTCCGCATCTACCATCACGACTTTTAGATTTTGAGCGGTAACGCGATCCATCCCCATGTGACCGGCGCGGCGCGAACCGCGATAGACACGGCCCGGAGTGGTGCCAGAGCCGTTCGAGCCCGGAGCGCGATTGCGATCCGAGGTGCCGTGTGTAGCATTCATTCCATGGAAATGATAGCGTTTGACAACACCAGCAAAGCCTTTGCCTTTGCTTATACCAACGATATCCACGCGCTCGCCGACCACAAATGTATCAACAGTCACTTTATCGCCAATATTGACATTAGGAGTCTTTGTGCGAAATTCGCGCAGGAAACGCAAAGTTGGAATTTTATTTGTTGCAAAGTGTCCCCGTTCACCATTGGTTAAGCGTTTGGGATGAACTTCAGAAAATCCCAATTGCACCGAAGAATAACCTTCCTTCTCCGGCTTGCGAATCTGTGTAACGTAACATGGCCCAGCTTCGATGAGCGTCACAGGATACGCGACGCCTTGATCATCGAAGATCTGGGTCATGCCGATCTTCTTGCCAATCAGCCCTTTTAACATGATCGATTTTTCTCCTTCAAAAGTTTTGCGAGACTGTCAGACCGGGCTTGGTCTGCATCATCTCCAGGCGACTCAGTAAGCAAGGTTGGTGCGAAGCAAATATGTTGGTCCGCTTACAACCCGGCTCTTGCGCCGTCGAAGCATGATCCGTAATTACAGATCATGAATTACATATTATATCTTGATCTCAATATCCACACCCGCAGGTAGATTGAGTCGCATGAGCATATCAATCGTTTTCGAGTCAGGGTCAAGCACATCAATGAGACGATTGTGCGTGCGGATTTCAAAATGCTCGTGGGAGTCTTTATCAATGAAAGCCGAGCGTCGTATTGTAAAGCGTTCTATCTTAGTTGGCAAGGGTACGGGACCAACTACATGAGCGCCCGATCGCTCGGCAGTTTCAACAATCCGTTTTGCGGACTGGTCGAGCACACGATGATCATAAGCCTTAAGGCGGATACGAATCTTTTGTTTAGCCATTTCTATTCCAATATTTTAGTGACGACACCCGCGCCGACGGTCAGCCCGCCTTCGCGAATAGCAAACTTCGAACCCTGCTCCAACGCCACCGGCACAATCAACTCCACCGTCAGGTTCACATCATCTCC
>JBAUMB010000131.1:0-2138 GCA_049578465.1 Anaerolineales bacterium | reverse complement strand
CAAGCTCCGAGTGAGGCGCGTCTAAAGGCGTATGTGTCGCTGGCGCGTAACGGCATGGATTACACCTTCTTCCAAAATTTGACGAACATGATTGATAAAGCCTCCGGCGATCAAAAGAAAAAACTAGAAGATTTGCGTACTAAGCTTTTGGATTTTACGAATGAGATTGATAAACAACTAGAAGCGCGTTACAAACAATCGCAGGAACTTGTAGAAAAACTTTTGGCGCAGGATGATGTGGCAAAAGCAACGAAAGATAATATTCAATCATTCACGCAAGATAGTGTGGACATTGTTCAGCGAATGTTGAAAGAGGCTTCCGAGAAAAACGATTACGCGCGCATGGGCAAACTGCAAAAAATGGTGGAAGTTCTCGAAGAAGCGTCTGCACCACCACCCGAAGTGGCGTTCATCGAGCAATTGCTCGACGCGCCGGATGAAGCCGCCATCGAAAAGATGTTGAGCGATAACGCCGCCGTGGTGAATGATGGATTTATCGAAGCGTTGAACGGCTTGGTCGCACAAATTGACTCGCAAGCTGGTCAGGGCAACGCGGAAGCCAAAGCAGTCGCCGATAAATTGCAAAAGGTCTATAAAACGGCACTCAAGTTTTCGATGAAGCAAAAGATGAAGTAAAAACAAATTCCCGCCATTGCAACGGCGGGAATTTTTATTATGCGCCTACTGGCGCGGGCTGACGCCGCGCAATGTTCAAAACAAAAAGACCAAGGCCGGTAAATAGAAATGCAGTGGGAAAAATATAGAAGAGATTCAGTTTCACTAATTGACTCGCAAGCAAAGGACCAAAAGAATATCCAACATTGACCGGCAGATAGGCAAACGACATCACGCGTCCGCGAATATTATCAGCGGCAGAAGAAGATAAAACGTTGAACGAGATCGAGAAAACCGCCGCGGCGATTCCGCTAATGACGCAAACGATAACAGCAAATGGAATCAAACTTCGGGTCCAGAAGGGAACGAGCCATAGAATCGTCTCAAGCGCCGCGCCGATCATCAATATCCGCCAATGACCATAACGATCCGCCAAAGCTCCAAACGTCGGCGCAAGAATCATCGCCAAGACTCCGCCCGCGCCAAGAATGTATCCAATTGTCGAAGCAGGATTACTGCCTGTATATAACGAGCTGATCACCACAGGCAAATACGAATAGACCAGCATCCAACCGGCATACAATAAAAAGAATGCAAAGAAAAGCGTGCGCAAGCGACCGGCTTGAAATGAAACGCGAATCGAATCGCCTGCCATGTGCCAAACGGAATCTTTGCTCTTGCCGCGATACGAATCATGATATCCAAGCGATAAGGAAAGCACTACGATGATCATCAACACGACATCCACCCACATCAACGTGCGGAAACCATAATGGTCAACAATGGGACCGCCGATCAACGGACCGACAAACGCACCGATCGGACTGGCGCTGCTCATCACCGCAAATGCAAAGCCTTGACGAGTGGATGGCGTGCGCTCCGAAAGAGTCGTCAACATCAAACCGGTGTTGCCGAGTGAGAGACTCATCAACGAACGACCGATAACAAAAATCCAAACGTTGCCCGCCAGCACTGAGACAATGCCTGCAAAAAGATAAACAACGAACGAACGCACCACCATCGGTTGACGCGAAAACCGGTCAGCCAGCGCGCCCCAAAATGGAAGAAACGGAATCCCCGCCGCGCCGACAATGGCGGCGACGATCCCGACCATTTGCGGGATCTGAGATGGGTCCATGCCAAGATCGTGTAAGAAGATCGGCGTAAAAGCCGCCATCTGTCCCCAAAAAATAGTTTCGATAAAACTGGCGATGGTATAAAGTATTAATAGCCAAATCCATGATGAACGAAACGATGAGTTCACTACGCTCTCCTCAACGATAAATTTTGACAATGGTACTTGAAACGGATTACAAATTCAATCCCCGCCCGAAAGTTATCTGCGATTCATGAAAGGCGAGCAGATATGATCTTTAAAGCTTCTTGCCTAAGCACGTCTATCTTTTCGCGTTTTCCATCTTCGTCTGCAAACTCCCAAGTAGTCCAACCATTACAACGTGCGCCAAGCAAAGAACTACCCACCGCATGAATCGAACCTCTATATTCGCCAGACAAGATATGGC
>JBAUMB010000130.1:0-3785 GCA_049578465.1 Anaerolineales bacterium | reverse complement strand
AATCTCATGTAACTTCAAACAGGAGATTGCCACGTCGCTTTGCCCTTCGACAAGCTCAGGGCGGCGCTCCTCGCAATGACATGTTGTTAAATAAAAACGCCTCGTCCATAATGAGGACGAAGCGCTGGCTTCGCGGTACCACCTCAATTCAACCTCTCGGTTGCTCTTTGTAGCTGACCATCATCAGCTTATGCTATAACGGGCATTCCCGTGCCGTTCTACTTTCACAAGGATTTCTTCGGCATTGACTCAAGGCGACTTCAGTGTTGTTTTCCTGCGGATGCTTCCACCGTTCACATCCTTCTCTATCAGGTATCAGTCACTTACTACTCCTGAAGGAATTACTTTGTAAATTATACATTTTGCCTGATAGAAAAGCAAGAGAAGAAATACTGTTTAGTATGTCCTTTGCAAAGCAGGGTAAAATTTGATAATGCTCCAATTCATAAAGAATTTGTTTGTTAGGCTCTTCTCACAATTCTTTGGAGAAAGAATAAATATGGCGCTCAACTTTGAAGGCTTCATCAAAGACGTTCACTATAAAGCGTTTTTGGCAGAAGATTTACCGCAATACGAATATAAAGATTTTGACATCAACAAGGTTGAAACATCTGGAAAGATATTATTTCCAAATGGCGAATTTGCTTTTTCAAAGTGGGTGTCACCAAAACGAACACGCAGTTATCCGTTTGAGAGAATATATGATACTTTCAATTCTCCAATGCGCTTAACGATAATTCCTGTTCTCAAAGATGAAGGATTGGATGGCGATTTAGACAGGATTCAGTATTCAACAATTTCATGGATGAACTTGCTTAACATTTATATTGTTTTAGCGTATTATGATAAAGCATCAAAAAATAAGCGTCCTTTACAATATACAAAAAATAAAATCACCAGTCAAGAATTTAACACTGAAATTGTCAATGACCAGCTATTGAAAATAAGCCAATATAAGCAAAGCGCACTCCATTGGAATCGTACTCTTATTGAAGATAGTTTTGTTGATATTTACAAACTGGCTTTAGATAGTTATGAGAGAATATCCAAAAAGACTGACACAAAAGTGCACGACAGAGATACACAAGAGCAATATTTGGCAATAATCATGCGCGATTTTGAGAATTTCAAAAATATTTCTTTGCGTGGTTCGAAAGGCGCTTCGATTCGCGAAACTCTAACATCACATAATTTTGAATACTTATCTGATGGAATGAAGGCGACTTTCCAGATTGATAATTATCTAGGAGGCACGTACTTTTTGACAGCCGATGAAGTTATCAAAGATGAAAAAGAAGATATGTATATTATTCAAGAATCAAAGAACTCTACAGAAGGCTTTCTCCCTAGCCTTTCAGATATCAAAGATGGTTTATTCAAATTGATTTTGTATTCAAACCTTGATTCTCTTCACCTCGATTCAAAACCTGTTAATTTTAGGTCGCGCCTAAAGCTAACAGGGAAAAAAGTTTCAGGGATATTCTCAATGCCATGCGATGAAGATTTGATGATACAATTTTTAGATAAAAATAAAGGAAGCTATTCTAAGAGCGAAGAAGAAACTTTACGCAAATTGCATCAAGAATCCGCAAATAATCAGAAACTTGAAATTCAAATTTCATCCAATAAACAATGACAACTGTAAAAAGCCCTTTAAGGTATCCTGGCGGAAAATCCAGCGCAATACAACAAATGAAATTCCTCTTACCTAAAAATTTTGAGGAATATAGAGAGCCGTTTGTTGGTGGTGGTTCTTTTTTTATATATTTAAAACAAGTTTACCCAAAATTAAAAATCTGGATCAATGACCTAAACCCAGAATTGTATTACTTTTGGAAATACGCCCAAATAGATTCAGAAAAACTAGGAAAAGAAGTATTGAAAGTTAAAACAGAAAGAGCGGATGGTCAGGAACTGTTCAACGAATTGGTGAATGTAAAAATTGAAACATTGACAGAATTTGAGCGCGCTGTTCGTTTCTTTGTATTAAATCGAATTACTTTTTCAGGCGTAGTCGAATCTGGCGGATACTCACAACTGGCCTTTATTGGAAGATTTACAGAGTCTTCAATCGAACGCCTTGCAAAGCTTGGGAAACTTTTAGAAGGAATCAAAATTACATACTTGGATTATCGTGAAGTTTTGTCCAATGGTGGAAAAGAAGTATTTACTTTCCTTGATCCGCCGTATTTCAAAGCAACTAAATCAAAGTTGTACGGAAAAAATGGTATTTTGCATACAGGATTTAATCACGACGAATTTGCTAGTGAGATGCGAAGATGTAACCATTCATGGTTAATTACTTATGACAACTCGCCTGAGATTAGAAAGAACTTTGAATTTGCAAATATTTATGATTGGGAGTTGCAATACGGAATGAATAATTATAAGCAAGGCAAAGCTGATAAAGGAAATGAACTCTTTATCTCTAATTATTTACTTCCAATAATGTCAAAAAACAAGTCAAGCGAAGAAAAGAGCATAAAGCAACTTGCATTTGTTTAATCTCTAAACTCAAATCAATGAACGATTGAAGTTGTGCCGTCTCTCGAAGGCGGCTTTTTATTTCCCCGACTCCGGCAAAACCAGCGGCACATCCATGAACGGATGCTTGACGACTTGCACCGGCAAGCAATAAGCATCGGATATCAATTCAGGCGTCAGCACTTCACGCGGCGTGCCGATCGCTTTGATCTCGCCTGCCACCATCAGCGCGATGCGATCGGCATAACGCGCGGCAAGATTCAGATCGTGAAGCGCGATCAACACAGCCAGCTTATCGTGATGCGCGAGATCGCGAACCAATTCCGATAAACTGATTTGATATTGCAAATCCAAATGCGCCGTGGGTTCATCGAGTAGCATAATCGGCGTGGACTGACACAGCGCACGCGCCAACAACACGCGTTGTCCTTCGCCGCCTGATAATTCGCCCACGCGTCGATCCGCGAGACCGAGCGCGTCGACGCGCTTCAGTGCATTGCGCGCCACCTCTTCATCGGCGGATGACGTCTGACCGATAAAGCCGAGATACGGCGTGCGCCCCATCAAGACCGTTTCCCAGACTGTGAATGCGGGCGGAAGTGAAACTGCTTGCGGCACGACCGCCAAATATTTTGCGCGTTGCATCGGAGTTAGCGAATGAAAATCATCGCCGTTCGTTCTAACTCTTCCGCTCACAATTGGAATCACTCCGCTCACCGCGCGTATCAAAGTTGATTTCCCCGCGCCGTTGGGTCCGATCAGCGCGACAACCTGACCGCTTTGCACGCTCAACGAAACGTCATGCAAGACGCGTCGCGATCCATAATTGACGGAAAGATTTTCGATCTTCAACATAAGAATTACCAATATCCTTGATTCTTTGCGCGGCGCAAAACCCACAAAAAGAATGGCGCGCCGACTAGCGCCGTGACGATACCAACTGGGATTTCCTGCGGCGCGATCACAACGCGCGCCACCACATCTGACAAAATCAATGCCGCCGCGCCGCCGATGATGGATAACCGAATCAAGCGGCGATAATCTGCACCGAACCACATACGCATTACATGTGGAACGATCAATCCGATAAAGCCGATGATGCCGGAGAATGCAACCGCCGCGGCAGTTGCTAAAGATGCTGCGATCAACAGAATTGTTTTTGTGCGCGTCACATTGAGTCCGAGTTGCTGAGCTTGGTCATCGCCGAATTGAAGTAAATTTAACGCATGCCCGCTAAAGGTCAAGATGCCAAGACCGATGATGAGATAAGGCAGGATGGCAAGAACCGCCGTCCATCCCGA
>JBAUMB010000129.1:0-11576 GCA_049578465.1 Anaerolineales bacterium | reverse complement strand
CAATATGCAGTGGTGGTTACCAGCGGGTTTTGTGGAGTTGGCGTGCTGGTCGGCGCGCCGATTGTATTCGTAGCCAGGATGGATGTCGTAGATTCGGTCGGGGCTAATTCTGTCGCGGTTTGAGTCTCAGTTAACGAAGGTTCAACAGAAACCGGAGTACTTGAAGGCAAAACATTCGTTAAGGTTGGAGCGGGTTGGCGTACGCCGATGTTACAAGCCAGCATCGCAAAGAGCAACGACAAACTTGAAAGCAAAACAATCCATTTGCGTTTTGACATGATTCCTCCGAGAGTATATTCAAGCATCTCGATAATTATATCAATTTGTTATTTCCAAATAAATGTCAGCATTCCAGAAAATGGCAAGATGATGTTGGTTAATTCGGGATCCGGTTTGCCGCAAATACCGTTCAGGCAATTGCAAGTTGCGTCCATGGTGTTGCTCGTGCATGCCACTGCCGTATAACTGACTGTCCAGGTGCCCTGCGCGCTCAACGGCATAAATGAATAAAACGTCCCGGTAGAATCGGTCACCGCATCGTTGCGCAGCGGATTGGAATCGGCGCTTTGAATAAATGAAAATTGGATTCCGCTGACGGGATTTCCGCTTACATCTACGACGCGTCCTTTGATCAACTGAACGTTTTCCGGTTGAATAATCGGCGCGGCGGAAATGGCAGTTCCTGGATTCAGCAACAAGGAAAACACCCAGCCGGTGGTCCCATCCAATGTTGTTACATAAACCCATTGATCACCGGGCGATTGCCCAAGCACGAGCAATTGCATATTTTTCTGCAAAGCCGCACGCGCAGGGAAGAGTGTTCCGGGATCGGTGCGTAACATCAAATTATCCACGGAATTCGTTACATAAAAAGGCGTGAATGTTGCGAGAGCTGGTGTTGAAGTTGCGGGAATCGAAGTTGAAGTTGACGCTGATATATTCGTCGAGCTAGGAATGAAAGGTGATGGCGTAAGCGACGGAAGCAAAGATGCTGAAGAAATGCTTGGTTGAAATAGTGCGCAAGCGACCGCCGTCAGTATAATAAAAATGAGTAGTGAAAAAAATTTGGGATTCATCAAATACATCCAAGTTTCAATTTGATTCTATGGCATTTTTGTTTTGGTCGGTCTTGCGGTCGCCGGCGGATCATATGTTGGCAGGTTTCGAAAATCATAGCCGATATCAATTTGAAGGTCTTTCTGATACATCCAACAAGGATCATGGTAAACCGGTCCCTCAATAATCCACCAACCCGGAATACTTCCCTGCCCAAGCAAAATCACGCGCGTCCCAGCGTGGACCGAGCTGGCGATCTGATAACCGGGACCGGGTCCGAGCCAGCAAAGTGTGTTCTCAATCACCAGCGGATTCTGCGCGGTAGGGAACGCTGACGGTGTGCCTGTGTCCGTTGGCACAGGTGTGAACGTAGGAAGTGTGGGAACTTCTGAAGGCTCGGGAGTTTGCAAAGTGGAAACTGCCGTTTGCATCGCAAATATTGTGGATGCCAACATCGTCCGCGGGGCGCTGGGCGTTTTACTTTCCAACGGAAATCTGCAAGCCAGCAAAGCCGCACAAAGAATCACGCCCACCAAAGCGAAACGCCCGACCCGTCCATTCATAATTCATCTCCAATCTAATTGAGGCGGAATGGATAGAATCATTATATCAAGAGGATACGATAATATTCAACGTTCAGCGCATTCAACCGACTGTGATGCGGTTTCTCCCGGATTGCTTGCTCTGATACATCAACTGGTCGGCGCGGCGGATAAACGAATCGAAGGTATCGTCCGAAGCCAGGAGCGTCGCGCCAATGGATATGGTCACCGTCAAACTTTTATCGGCGAGATCGAGGCGAGAGCGTTCAACGAGATTCTTAAGTTTGGCTGCGATGCTCTGCAAATCTTTTGCATCTTGAACATTATATAAAATGACCAGGAATTCATCGCCGCCCCAACGGCCAATTGTATCCGTGACGCGCAGATTATGATTTAGGTTGCCAACCACCACGCGCAGTATTTTGTCTCCAACCTCATGACCATGAATATCATTAAAAGTCTTAAACTCATCAATGTCGATAAACAACAATCCAATCGGGCTTTCGAGCTGGCGATTTTCGGCAATCGCGATGCTCAGACGATTTTCCAAATAACGGCGATTGCCAACCTCCGTCAAGGAATCGGTCAAGGCCGTCTGCTGTATTTCGTTCAATTGCCGGCGCGTATTGACAGCGCCTTCGTTATTGCTAAAAGTTTCCACTGCTCCAATAATGTTTCCTTGTTCATTGCGTATCGGCGAGGCGCGAACGATCACCGGCACGCGGTAACCATCGGCGTGATGCAGAAAAACTTCGGCTTCACGCGTGTTCCCATCTTTCATACAAGCCGCCATCGGGCAATCATTCAGACAAAGCTCAAGCCCGTCCGCGGAAACGTGATTGAGCATACTATCGCGGCAGGATCGCCCAATAGTCTGTGAAGCTGGATAACCGGTAATCCGTTCCGCACCCTTGTTCCAATAAGTAATGACACGCTCAAGGTCAATGAAATAGATCCCATCATAAAGATTATCAATAAGCTTCTTATAGAAATCATCGCGGTCGGGCATGTTGCGCTCCTATAAAAAATCCGAATACGTACGAACCTAAAACATCGTGCTATTATAAATTAGTTAAAGACTTTGAAAGATCGGCATTCATCGGAAGGCCCACAGGCCAACCAAATATGATATAAAATCACGGAAAGTCAAGAAGCTCATTAAGGATCATCCAATATGAAATCTATTTACATTGCCGGACCGTTATTTAATAAAGCAGATCGCTCCTATTTGGAGCACATTGCCGAGGTGTTTGAAAAGGCCGGCTTCAAAACTTTCCTGCCGCATCGCGACGTCGGAGTAATTCAACAATTGACGCCTGAGGAACGCGCGCGAATTTTCTATGGCGACTTACGTGCTCTGGATCAATATGATATTTGCGTCGCGCTCCTTACCGGTCCTGACCACGATTCTGGCACTTGCGCAGAACTTGGATATTGTTACGCCAAAGGAAAATTATGTTTTGGAATCACGGATGATATTCGCTGGTTAAATAACTTCATTTGGGGGCTATGCAACGATGGCAAAAATATCGTCAAGTATCCTGAGGATCTTCTCGAAAAACTCACATAAGCCGCAAAATCTATTCAACATTTCTTCACGACAATATGGTAGGATATTGTCAATGAATTCCTCAGTATTTGGTAAAAGGAATTTTTCCTTATGGAAATAACTACTAATGTTCACCTCATCCCAAACATCGTTGCCAATCCATATTTAATTATGGATCCAGATGGGCTGACATTGATTGATACTGGACTGCCCGGCAGCGGCAGAAAAATTCTTAATTACATATCCGGCTTAGGCCGTTCTCCCTCCGACTTGAAGCGGATCATCATCACCCATTCCGATATCGACCATTTTGGCGGTCTGTCAGAAATCAAGAAAGCAAGCGGTGCGCGCATCTATGCCAGCGCGATCGAATCCGAAGCCATGTCCCAAGGTCGCTCTTCGCGACAAATCAAACCTAAAAAATTTTTCAGGAAGTTGTTGATAGGGATTGCGAGCCGCGTAATGAAACCCGCGCCAATAGGAGCCAATGAATTCTTGACCGAAGGACAAATTCTACCTTTGCTAGGTGGTCTGCGTGTCCTCGAAACACCCGGTCATACGCCTGGCCATATATCGCTTTTCTCGCCATCAACTGGAATTTTATTCACTGGCGATTCGATCGTCTCGCACAACGGAGGCTTGGTGCGTTCGATCAAAGCGAACACCTGGGACGAAACCAAAGCAGATGAGTCGGCTCGCAAACAATCCACGCTTGGGGCTGGGATCGTCTGTTCGGGGCATGGACCAGTCGTCTTAGATGCAACCGATAAATTTCCCAAGGTTTAGTAAGACACTATTTTGCAACGAAATTGTTAACGTTTTTTTGACCATTCAGTGTAATAATAAATTAAGAGTAACAGTTTGATTTCATCTTTATTCAAAGTTTTTAGTAACGGAGGCTCATGATGTCACTGAAAAAGTTCGCTAACCTATTCCTTTTGCTGGCAACTCTGCTAGCATCCTTTGCCATCACTGGCAACGCCTTGGCTTGGTCAGGTTGCGGCACAAGCTACAATGTTCAATGGGGCGATACATTAGCCTCGGTTGCTTCCAAATGCGGAACCACTACCGCCGCGATCCAGCAGGCAAATCCAAATATTAGATATTGGTTATACGCCGGTCAAACAATATCAATGCCTGGATATTATGCCAACGGCAATTCCGCTCCGCAGTATTACGCCAACAATAATACATACAACTCATCCTCACAGTATCATCCGTACAATAACAATCCTGCCCCGCAGAATTACGCATCCAATTATTACGCCCCTCAAGCAGGCAGAACCTATGTAGTCCAATGGGGTGACACACTGCGAAAAATTGCCGACCGCACAGGCGTGAGCTTATACGACCTCGAGGCAGCTAACCCGCAAATCTGGAATCCCAACTGGATATTCTATGGGCAGGTCATCAATCTTCCTAGACCGGCTCAATACTATACCGTACAGTATGGTGACACGCTCCAGATTATTGCGAATCGCTTTGGCACCAGCGTATATAGTTTAGAGTCGTTGAACCAACTCTGGAATCCAAATTTAATTTACCCGGGGCAAGTCATCCGGATTTGGTGAACAAACATAAGGTGCCTGCTTAAGAATCAACCGTACAAAACTTAAGATATTTGATTAAAAAACTGCACAGAAGAATTTCTGTGCAGTTTTTTGTTTCCTATTTACTAACGCGTCTCGGTAACTTTTCGAATCGTCCGCGGCTTTTCGGCATCGAAGCCTTTTACCAACGTCAAATAATAAGAGAACAATTGAGCCGGTACAATATTTACCAACGGCGTTAGCGATTCGGGAATCTCGCTGGAAACAGGAATGCGCGTTTGCGCCAGCGCCAACGGCTTTTCTAAATTTGAGATCACAACCAATTCTGCAGAAAGTTCCTGCTTCAAATGTTCTAATAGCGAGGTTAGTGAATCAGCCACCTTGCCTGCTGACACAACAGCCATCACCGGGAATCCCTTTGCTACAATGGCAATCGGCCCGTGTTGGAAATCTGCGGAAGAGTATGGTTCAGCTTCCACATAAGTTAACTCCTTGAGTTTCAAAGCCCATTCAAACGCTGTGGAATAATTAAAGCCGCGCCCCAACACCACGCATTGTTGCATATAACGATAACGTTCAGCTGCTTGATGGATCTTGTCATCTGCTTTCAAAGACTCGCTGATCCAGCCCGGAACTTTTCCCAACGAATCCCAAGCCGATTTATCGCCGCTGAGCGCTGCTGAGATCATAGCAATGGACATTAATTCGGCGGTGTAAGTTTTTGTTGCCGCAACAGCCACTTCAGGTCCAGCTTGAATATCAAGCACGAAGTCCGCGCTCGAAGCGAGTGGAGAATCTGATTCGTTCGTGATTGCCAGCGTCGGACATCCCTGACGTTTTCCCTCCTGCAAAACACTGACAATATCCGGCGATTGCCCCGATTGAGAAATCCCGATCACAAAAGCGCCTTTGAGATTTGGCGGTTGTTGATAATAAGTAAAGAGCGAGGGTGCCGCCAGCGCCAGCGGTAAACGATTCGCCGCGCCCAAAAGATAATTGGCATAGCGACCAGCATTATCGGAGGTTCCGCGCGCTGCGAGAAAAATATAAGAGACACCGCGCGACTGAATCGCCTGCGCAATTTCTTCAACCACTTTGCGTTGAGAAACTACGAGCTTCGCCAGGCATTGTGGTTGTTCCAAGATTTCAGAATGCAAAGACATGTTCCCTCACAAATCGAAATGATGCCCGACCGGATATAAACCCGGAATCGAAACTGGCAGCCGGCCCTGAAATTTGCTTTGCCCGAACAAAGCCGAAGCGACTGCTTTCATCGAAGGTTCAAGGATCGAATACGTGCAAACATATGTTGACGCTTCCGGGAATGTTGCCAAGTCATAAGGCAATCGCATCGCAATGATGACAGTCAGAATTTTTCGCCGCAAGATTTCATGCGTTAATTCTTGTTGGTACGATTCGCTGAAAGCATTAATCGTTCCAACCACAACCAAATTATAGTTCGAGATTCGTTCAACAACCTCCGAAATTTCCTGTTGAGTGGGCGCATAAGAAACAATAAACTCGTCGACATCGGGATGAAATTTTCTGAGAGAGGATGCCAACGCGGGCATTTCATACGAAGATGTATCGGCTGGAGTAAGATCGATCGGTTTAGGAACGATCACCGCTACTTTTTGTCCCAACGTGAGGTGGAGCGGCAGAATTTTAGCTTGATCGCGTACCAGAGTCACGGACCGCGCCGCGATCTCGTCCGCCACCTTGAGATGATCGGCGCAACCGACAACCTCCAAATCCAATTCGCGTTTTTGATTCATCAACCATTTTTTGAGCGATGAGATTCTTTGAGCGGAAGAATCCAAATCTTTAGGAGAAAGCGTTCCATCTTTCGCGGCACGCAGTAGACTCTCGTGAACAAGACGCTGATCTTTCGGGTCTGTGGTTATCAACAATAAATCAGCACTTGCCGAAGCGGCACGAACGGCATTTGCTCCCAGCATATCGCCTTGTGAGATCGCATGCATATCCATTGCATCGGTAATGATCACGCCCTGGAATCCAAGCTGCTCGCGCAAAAGATTTTTCAGAACACCAGAAGAAAGTGTGGCGGGCGGCGCATCTGGACCATCAATGGCCGGTAAAGCCAGATGTGCGGTCATCACCATTTTGGTCCCGGCTCGAATCGCAGATTCAAAAGGAACAAATTCCACTTTGCGTAAACGATCCAACGAATGAGGAACAATCGGCAATCCGGTGTGTGAATCGCTAGCTGTATCGCCATGACCCGGAAAATGTTTTGCAGTTGCCGCAACACCGGCGGACTGAATCCCAATCACCATTGCGGAAGCTAGTTTGGCAACCATCGAAGGATCTTCACCAAAAGAGCGCGTGCCGATGACTGGGTTGTTGGGATTTAAATTGACATCGCAACTTGGAGCATAATTAACATTAATGCCCATTGCGGCAAGTTCGCGTCCAAGCACTTCGCTAGAACGGCGCGAAAGCTCGGCGGAACCCGTTGCGCCGAGCGCCATATTTCCAGGCAATGGTGTTGTTCCATTGCCAATGGTCATTAATTGACCACCTTCCTGATCCACCGCGATTAGCAACGGTGGAAGTCCCGCTCGGTGAGCCGCATCTTGAAACAAACCCGTCAGGTGTTTCACTTGTTTCGGATTATCAATATTATGACTTCTAAAAAGAGTAATACCACATGGTCTGAATTTTTGGATCGCATTCAGAATTTCGGGCGACAGTTCTTCCTTAGCGCGAAAAGCAAGCATCAGCCGTTGGCCGATCATTTCTTCAAGCGATTGTTCCATTAATTATCCTTTTACAACACCCATAAATCACGGATTTTTAACTCACCCTTTGAATGCGTTCGTTTACGTCTCGAACAAAATGTTGAATGATCTCATGGACAAATGTCAATGAATCCAGTTTTTCTTCCACAATCAAAGGCGTCATATCCATGCTAAACGAAAGCGCTGATGTCAAATCAACGCCATGCGATTCAAAATAAGTGGCATTCGCGCGGCGGCGACCCATTGAAGCCAAGTCATAACGTTTGCCACCGGCAATTTGTGAATCGAAGACACCCAGCAATGCGGCTTGCAAATTTTCGTGTTCCGAAAGATCCATCGGCCACTTATCCGAATCAGCCATCCAATCCAGCGCACGCCAAACTTCGCATCCGAAAAGTTTTTTAGGTCGTTTTTCCAAAGGCAGATTGCGAATGGCCGAAATGACTCGCAGGACAACGCTCACGTGAGTATCATGTTTATCTGCGAGGTTATGTGTGTAAACGTAATCTGGGTGAGTGGAATTAAGTAACGACACAAGATCGTCCATCGGCTCTTTTCTGGACGCGTCCTTTACAACCTTACTCGGATAATCCAAGATCACTTGCGCAGCATACTCACCCACGATCGCCGCTTTGCGCTGTTCCTTAAAGCGCACTAACCGCATTTCTTCATCCGTATAATCTTTATACAAACCATTACGCGGCGAGCCGCGTCCATCCGTAACGACCACGCCGGTGAACCATTTATCGTTTTGTTGAAAGCATTCCAGAATGGGCTGAGCCGCCATGATCTCAATATCATCCTGGTGAGCAGAGATGCAAAGATGGGTGGTCCGTGCTAGCGCCTCCTCAACCGGTAATTGATCGGGAACGAAAATTTCTGACGTATCAAGATGAAAACGCATAAACACCTTTCCTATGAATTCAGAGATGGCAAACTTGCCGCGGCAACCGATTGACCTATACGACGGATTTTTTCATCGGGCAGATGAAGTTGAATCTGCTCGAACAATTCGGGAAATTCAGATTTCAAAACGGCATCCGCTCCCTCAAGCAGTAAATCACCGCCTCGTCCGGATGTGCAGCGACCCAAAATCAAAACATGCTTGATATCATAAAAGTCAGCGTAATGCGCCAGCCCATAACCCAGATAAATCCCCATACTTTGCCAAATCTTGATCGCGCCTTCGTGACCAGCTTCCAGCTTATCCTGAACGAATTTGAGTTTATCGGCATCAGTTAATTCAGGCGAGATTTCAATTCCAGCCTTCGGTGCGAGGCGAAACACACACTGCTGAGAAAAATATGATGCGCCGCAGCCGCGATCCCCGGACCATTCTTCAACAGGCGCAGACGGGTTGTAATCTATCGGCGCAAAAGCCAATTCATTCAGCCAGCCCATGATATGCCCGTTCATATCCACATATCCAGCTGCTTCGCTCGAACCCAGAGCGATTCCTAAAATGCCGTTATCTTCAATCGACATCGAGCCAGCCAGCGCCGTTACATCACCATCATTGATCACTTCCAATGGCACGCCTATTTCTTTTTGGATTCGCAAAAACAAATCGCGTACTTCCTGATAACGATCAGTAGGAACAGCGCGAAACAGCGATGCGACCATCGGACGATTATCAATATAGATTCCGGCTGAACTTCCGCCAATCGCATCGACGCGTGACATTTTAGCGGCCGCCGTTTTCAGAGCCGTGAGAATCTGCTGATAGTGATACTCAGGATCAGGATGCTTGCGCGGCTCCCAGACAACTTCCTCGCTGTAAATAACTTTTCCATCTACTACCGCGCTGACTTTGCGATCAGACGCGCCGAGATCAAAGCCGATGCGGCAACCATCTAAATGACGGCCGAGCAATTGGCCGGTCTCGCGCGAGGCGGGCGCTTCATCCGCTTTGCAAGAAAGAACTTCAAACGTCTTCTCGTAAACTTGTTCACCCATGAAGTGATAATCAAATTTCTGCCGACCATTTTCAGAATAAGCCTTGCGAATAAACTCACCAACGGAGCGCGGACCTCCGATATAGACTTTGTATGCGCCGCGTTGCCAAAGCAAAAATTTCACCAGCCTTTCCACAAAATAAAAGTTTGACTCTGCTTGCGGATGAAACTCTGGCAAGACTTTTGTTTCGTAGCGCGAGATTTGTCCGTTTGCGCGTTCAAGGCCGATTATCAAAGGAACTCCGTCTTTATTGACAAGTTGCCGGAATGCTCGATTGGCAAGAACAGCCGGACGAAACTCTTTATCCAGCGGCGGCAAAAAACTGGGCTTAGTTAAATCGAAAGCTTGCGTCATCATAATGGAAAACCTCATATTCAGTTATTTGGAGATTACATAAACAAAAGCGAAATTGACTAAACCGTGTCATGTTCGCCAATTTGTAAATTAATAACAAAGTTATTGTATTGGTTTTTGCAAAAAGGTCAATACCTAAATGTGGTGTTTAATTAAAACGAAAAATGCAATAAGGCGATCCAGCAGATTGTTGGTCAATTTTAGCAAGCTGGTGGGTTGTTACGTTCATTAGTTTCCCCAGCAAGATTTCATCCATTTGGCATAATTCAGGATGCTTCTCAATGATCGCCGCGTAAGGACAATGCGCAAAGAGAATGCGCGGTCCATCGGCGCCAGCTTCCCAGCGCGCTTGATAATGGTATGCATTCAACTTTTCAATGATAAGTGAAAGCTGCTTCGCCATTGGGAAATTTAAATCATTCGCATCAAATTGAAGCGCAAAGCGTTTAGCGATTGCATGGATCACCTCCTTCTGTTTTGCGGGAGAAAGTTTCTTTAACATTTCATTCAAAACCGCATCAGATAGAAGTGCAAAATTATCACCGAGGTATTTTTCCGATAATTTATATAACTTCACTGGGCGTCCGCGCTCGCCGCTGCGCTTCGCACCGATAATGGTAATTCTTCCATCGCTCAGCATAATCGATAAGTGATGTCTCACGGTCGCGGCAGACATATTTAATGCGCGGCCAATTTGGGCGGCTGAAGCCGAACGTTGCTTCTTCAAATAATTGAGTACGCGTTGCCGGGAAGTTGTCATAGTCATCTTATGATTATACTCATGAAACCATTTTTGCAAATATATTTTTGCATAATTATGTTGACTAATGTTGTCGAAGTGCTATAATCGAGCCAGTTTGTGACGGAAAACACCATAAATCCTTTAGAGGAACCTAATGCAATTTCAGAATTATATTGGCGGTAAATGGGTCAACGGAAGTGGCGGGAAAACTTTTGAATCAATTAATCCAGCCAATGAAGAAGTTCTTGCTCAAATCCACGCGGCTGAAATCGCGGATGTTGATTCTGCCGTTGAAGCCGCGACGAAAGCATTCAACTCGTGGCGATTAACTCCTGCCCCTCTGCGCGGCGAATTATTATTTAAAGTCGGTAACATTCTCAAACAGAAAAAAGATGAGCTTGCAAAACTACTCACGCAGGATATGGGCAAAGTCATTGCCGAAGCGCGCGGCGACATTCAAGAAGCCATTGATATGGCATACTACATGGGCGGCGAAGGAAGGCGCTTGCTGGGTTACACCGCGCCCGTCGAAATGCCGAATAAATTTGGTATGACTGTGCGCGATCCATCCGGCGTAGTAGGAATCATCACGCCGTGGAATTTTCCAATCGCGGTGCCATCGTGGAAAATATTTCCCGCGCTGATTGCAGGCAATGCGCTCATCTGGAAACCCTCACCAGAAACGCCAGCCATCTCTGCTGCGTTTGTTAAGGTATTTGAAGAAGCAGGCTTGCCCGCAGGCGTGTTCAATTTATTGCTCGCACCAGGCGCAGATGTTGCCAAAGCGCTGGTCAGTCATCCCGGAGTACGGGTGCTTTCATTTACCGGCTCAACCATAACCGGTCGTGCCATCGCCGAGGAAGCAGGAAAGCTCAACAAAAAAGTTTCGCTCGAAATGGGCGGCAAGAACGCCATCATTGTTTTGGATGATGCCAATCTCGAACTTGTCACTGATGCAACTCTATGGGCTGCGTTCGGCACAACAGGTCAGCGTTGCACTGCCGCAAGCCGACTCATTGTTCAAAAAGGAATCGCATCCAAGCTTAAAGAATCGCTTCTGGCGCG
>JBAUMB010000128.1:0-3011 GCA_049578465.1 Anaerolineales bacterium | reverse complement strand
CATCTAATCATCACACTATTTTAGCCCATTCTTTTGGACACTCTCTGAATTCTTACGAATTAAGACAATTTCAAATGGCTAAAGTAATTCCATTATCCTAATATACAGGAAAGGAGAAAATAATGAGACGATATGAGATCTTAATTATGGATGTAGATGGAACATTATCTAATTATAGCCCAACAGATTTGCCTATGATGCCAACAAAGCCAGTGAAGGATGCAATACTTAAAGCACAGAAGAAGGTTCTGGTCGGAGTGGCAACAAGCAGGCCGTTAATAAAAATGAAGCCAATTCTAGAGGAATTAAAATTTAATTGTTATTCTATACTTCACAATGGTGCGCAGATTATCACTCCAATTACTCTCGAAACCAAATGGATGAAACCGTTAAGCTTAGATGTTGTAAGAGAGCTTTACAAACTTGCTAGAAAGTATGACATTAGAATGTTTGTTTCCAACTTTGAAAGCAATCTTTCTGTTACTTCAATAGAGCAATTATCGACAGGCTTAGTGGCAGATGTATTCTTTGACGGTGTGGATATTCAAGTTAGCAAATCAGTTTCTACTGAGTTGAGCAGGATACCAGATATCGCTATTCATCACCTTTCATCTAGGTGGAAAGATAAACTTGAAATTAGTATTACGCAAGCTGAGGCGACTAAGAAAAGCGCCATTGTTGAAATAGCTAGGTTATTAAATATAGACACAGAAAGAATCATAGGTATTGGTGATGCAGAAAATGATATCCCCTTGTTGAATGCTTGTGGCCTTAAAGTAGCTATGGGAAATGCCGTAA
This sequence comes from Anaerolineales bacterium, assembly GCA_049578465.1. Taxonomy (GTDB): domain Bacteria; phylum Chloroflexota; class Anaerolineae; order Anaerolineales; family Villigracilaceae; genus Fen-1038. The sequence goes on along the minus strand of JBAUMB010000128.1, from coordinate 2,213 downwards.
ACGAACTGAAGGCCATCGCGGATTTTGTTGCACCATCGGTTGAGGATGATGGCGTTAGATTCGTAATTGAGAAATTTATTTTGGGTTCAGGCAAATTCTAATTTACAATTTGAAAAGCGAGTTTCGTTGAAAATGGGCCCGTGCTTATTCCGCCTGACGTTTGAACAAGATAATTGAATATGAGAGAGCATGCGTTCGTAACCCGGATTGTGCATTAGAACCCAAATAGAGTGTCATAGCGCTTATCTTGTTGGCGAGGCCCTACAGGCTTAACTTGTTTAAGGTTGTGAGTTGATGCACCAAGAGCATGGTTATGCTGCCTAAGACTACAAAGGATGACACGCTCCAACTCTATAGAATTGTTGTTGTCATGAAAAACCTTCTCCGCCCAAATCGCGGCCAACCTGTCATCTGCTGTCTTCACGATACACTGTCGGACTTCCTGCATCGTCAAAAATTGTACGAATGATTCCCATTGCTCTGGAAGTGGTGAAAAGATGGGGTGCTGAGTAGGTGTCTGTGCCTCTCGTTTAATCTCCAGACTATCTACTTGACCCAGAACTCGCGCCAGCACCTCCGCATCGGCTCTTGAAATTCTGAATACCACAATCGTCTGCGCATTACCCAAGGCTGTTTGCAGACTCTTGCTAAGTTGAGCAATGCTTTGATTTGCCAGTATCAAATGCAAGCCATATTTTCTCACCTGCGAAAGCATCTGGCTGAAAGTCTCAGCAGCCCCTGGGTGACAGGCAAAGTCCTGAAACTCATCGATATAAAGATAGAAAGGCTTGCGCTGTTCCATGGATGTTCTGGATCTTGAAAGCGCTGCCTGCTCGAATCCGGTCACGATCAATGTGCCCAATAACCGTTTGGTTTCATCGTCACAATCTCCAAGATCAACCAAGAGCACTTTCCCCTCATCCATAATCTTTTGAATATTCAGATGGTTTTCTTTTTGAGACAGCATATAGAAAAGACTGGGATTATCCGTTAGCGCACTGATTTTATTCGTCGTACTGCCAATCATATGTGGCCTGTCTCTCCCCCATTTATCGAACTCATTGCGAAAAAACGTTAGGCAATCCGCGGCAACTTTTGGGTCTTGAATCGAAGCTAGCTTCTCCTCGCGAAATTCATCATCAGTCAGCAAACGATATAAACTGCATAATGTTTCGCCATTCTCGATCAATACTGCTAAGGATGCCCGCATAATCTGCTGGAAGCGCGGTGGTTCCAAAAGTGTCCGTGCCCAAGCCCGCATAAACGCTGAAATCACACGTTGAGCTATTTCATAAGTCTCGGTTTCTGCATCCGGTCTTGCCAGAACGTTGAACGGAATCACATAATCTCTCCTACGCGGTGCAACATAAATGATTCGCTCATACGCCTTTTCATTTTCAAAAAAACCTTTGGCAATCAGAGAACTCATCACATCCTTTGCCAAATCCCCATGCGGGTCGATAACGCCACAGCCCCTTCCTGCCATAATATCTTGAACGAGACAATTTTGGAGGAACTTACTCTTGCCACGTCCGGTCAAACCAACCACGTAGGTATGATATTGGCGGCTGCGAGCCGAGATACGAAACTTCGGAAAAAAGTTATATTTGCCTGTCCTGCCAAGAACAAGATCATCAGGTTTATTTCTAAAGAATAACATCTCAATTCAGATTAACATATTTACTTCACAACAAAAAGGAATTCTCGATTTGGAACCGATAACTTAGAAGATTGACTTTCACTCAATCGGCTACCTGATCAAAGCGACCGGATGCGCTACAACCGCCTGATGCCAGATTTCGTGTGTCAACAAATTGCCTTTCTTCAAATCCTCAAAAGTCGTAAAGTAAAATAAATCAGCACGCTTTCCAACTTTTTCCTTCGTTTGTTCCATCAAATTGCTCATCCGTTTTTCACCAGCGGTCGTCACCACCAGCCAACAACCAGAACTCGATCCGAAACGTTTCTTGTATGCTGAACTCTCGATATAAGCCGCACCGGAAAGAGCCTTTTCCAAACCGAAGCTGGGATTATCGTGCGTGGCATTATCCAACTCTAGCAGAAACCTCGCCCGATACGGTTCGCCGCTGATTCTTCGTTTCTCATCTTCGATCACAAAATACGCGTCCGGACAAACGCCTCGCTTCATCTTTCTCATGACTCCATCGCGGCCCTCAAAATCAAATTCCACTACATCCATGTCGGAACGAAAC
>JBAUMB010000127.1:0-7869 GCA_049578465.1 Anaerolineales bacterium | reverse complement strand
ATCCGACGGCGAGCCTGCCTCCGCTCGATCGTGCTTTCACCCTCTTCAGCATCGTTTGGATTACGTGGCTTTGGGCGTTTCCCGAACCAAGCCGTTCCGCGGACGCGGCTGCGACATTATTAAGTTTATTGATTGCCGCCGCGATGGGACTCAGCTTATTGGCGTGGGCGCCTCAATCTTCGCTGACAACGTACAACGTAACGATGGACGATTTTCTTTGGCAAGTCGCCTCGATTGGTTTTATTTTCATCGGCGCATTGATCCTCCTCATTCGCCGACCTAACGGTTACGGCAATGGGCTCGCTGTTCTAACACTGCTCGTCCTCGGCCATCTCGGTCATTTGGCATTCCATGAAGATGGGAATTATTCCGGGATTATCCGCCTCGCATATATGGCCGCTTATCCGATACTGTTGACGTTACCTCAGCGTTTTCCGGCGCCGATGAACGTTGGCACAGTTAACATCAACACTCCGGTTGAGAAGCGCACAAAAAAACAACAGGAAGCATCGGTTCAGGAACGACGCCGTTACAGCACCGACCCAAAGACATTCCACGCCCTGCTCGCATTAGCCGCTGAGTCGAGTGAGCCCAAAGTGAGTCAAGCCATCACGCGTGCGATCGCGCAGACCATGCTGTCTGATTTATGCTTTTTGCTGTATATGACGGATAACAAAAATCAGATCGTCATCGCCAGCGGCTATGACTTGATTCGCGAAGAAAGCCTCGAGGGCGGCAATCTCAACAAGACTTCAATTCCCATGCTGGCTAGCGCGATGCAACGCGGCAAGCCATTACGTATGCCGGCTTCGAGCACATCTGCTGACATTAAAGGGTTAAGCGAATTGCTTGGGCTTCAAAACCCGGGTAATTTACTGGGAGTTCCGATCATCACACCAGAGAAAGATCCTCTGGGCGGCGTTATTCTTCTTTCCCCATATTCCAATCGATTATGGAGCGCGGAAGACCAGGCCTTTCTCGCCAATATCGCCACATCCTTAGTGCCAATCATTCAGCGTAGCCAGAAAATGACCAAGCTGGAACAGGTCGATGAGCAAGCCAAGCAAGTTCTCAACGCCGCGCAAAGCCGAATCGCTGAACTTGAAAAACAGAGCACTGAGCTCAAGCAGCAAATTGAGACGATAAAATCGCAATCCGAAAAGGAAGGGCCGCAAGGTGAGAATGTCGCGGCTTTGCTTGCAGTGCAGGAAGAGTCTCAGCGGACTATTGAGCAGTTGCAAAAAGAACTTGAGTCGGTGCGCGGCAAAGGCAAGCGCGCGGAATCGCAAGTTGAAAAAGAATTGAAAGTCACATTGCAAGATGTAGCGCATCTGCAAAATCAGTTGGCAGAAACCAACATCAAAATCCTGGAACTTGAAAAAAGCGGCAGGGCCGCTCACAACAAACCCAGCGAGCAGGCGGAAGTGATCGCTTCCATCTCGCAGGAATTACGCCAGCCCATGTCGTCCATCGTTGGTTATACCGATCTATTGCTCGGCGAGTCGATTGGTATTCTCGGCGCGTTACAGCGCAAATTCGTCGAGCGGATCAAAGCCTCTACAGAACGACTCGGCAGTTTGATTGACGATATGATTCAAGTGACTACGCTTGAAAGCGGTCTCGCCGAACTCAAACCGGAATCCGTTGACTTGAATCTGATCATCGATAATGCGATGGCTTACACCAGCAGTCAAGTGCGCGAGAAAAATATTTCCCTGCATCTCGACCTGCCAAAAAAACTTGCGCCGCTCAACGCGGATCGGGAAGCGCTGCAACAAATCATGATTCATCTCTTGCAAAACGCAGGCGCCGCAACGCCCGTCGAAGGCACGATCCATCTCAAAGTCCAGACCACGAACGAGAAGGATCAAGATTACATTATGGTTCAGGTGACCGATAGCGGCGGCGGAATCCCTGCCGAGGATTTGCCGCGGGTTTTTACGCGTCTTTATCGCGCCGATAATGTGCTCATCCAAGGCATCGGTGATACGGGCGTTGGACTTTCGATCGCCAAGACTTTAACGGAAGCACAGCACGGACGCATCTGGGTTGAAAGTGAGCCGGGTAAAGGCGCGACCTTCAGCGTGTTGCTGCCGATGGCCAACGAAGCATTGAAGGTTTCTCCCGCCAAAAAGGAAAAGAAGTAATGCAGGCTGTTCGCCAGTTGGGGAGCGGAATACTTTATGGATTGGTGTCTGTCACGCTCATCGTCGGGGGGCTTTCATTAGCGCTGGCTGAAAGTTATACTACTGCGTCTCCCACGCCGACGGCAAGCCTGCCGGCCGTCCCTCAAACATTGACCTCCACTCAAGCCGGTCCCACTGCATCACCTTCATCCACTCCGACACCCACTGGGACTCCGCCGCCGCCCACCAATTGTCAACCGCCCGCCGGATGGATTCTTGTCTCAGTCCAGCCTTACGATACAGTTCAAAGCGTCGCGGCGCGTTATAGAGTCGCTGCATCTCAACTCGCGCAAGCTAATTGTTTATTAACGAATAATCTCGAGCCCGGCTTTAATATTTATGTTCCTCCACCTCCGGCCTCGGCATCGATTTCATGCGGCTCGCCCATTGGCTGGGCACGCGCCTATGTTGTCCAACCGGGAGATACGCTATATCACATCGCGGCGTTGTACCGCATATCTTTATCCGAACTTCAACGCGCCAATTGTCTCGGCACCACCGTCATCACACCGGGTAATTTATTATGGGTGCCGAATGTTCCCGTTTTCACGCCAGAGGCGATCATCCCTAGTTTTGGCAGGCCACCTTCCGCATTCGGGAACGAAGCGCCAACTCAGATTCCGAATCCAAATTTCTGGTTTTTCCTGCAACGAATATTTCGATGGCGGCATTCTCATTAACCTTGTCGCCTCCACCAACCACGATGGCGTTTCCGACGATTATGCCATGATCGCGTTGAAAGTGCGAAGCTAAACCAAAAGATAAAATCAATTTATGTTCAAGATATCATTGCCGCGCCTTGCGTTGATCATTGCTCTTTTCTTAACCTCTTGCGGCGTGGCTCCTGTAGATACGCCCGCGCCTCAGCCTTTCATTTTGATTACTAGCGCGCCGAACGCTTCTCCCACGCCGACTCCATTTCAACCTCCACAAAATTCACAAGCTACGCCGACATCGCTTGAACCTTTCTCTTCGGCCGGGACTTCATTGCCTACTCCAATTCCGCCATTACAACCTGCTGCGACCATTGACTTGAATTCTTTATTCCCAGCCGACGCACCGTCAACGCCCGACGCATCAAGTGATGGACCAACTCCCATCCCGCTTTTGAACGACAACAATACGATCAATTTCTTATTGATCGGCCACGATCAAGGCACGCCCACTTTATTCCGAACCGACACAATGGTGGCTGTCATTTTATGGCCTAAGGATGGACAGGTTTCGATGATCTCCATCCCGCGCGATCTTTGGGTATACATTCCAACAGTTGGAATGGATCGCATCAACACGGCGTATGAATATGGCACGGAAAATTATCCGGGTGGTGGAGCCGCTTTACTTCGAGACACGATCGCTTACAATCTCGGCCTTCGCATTGACCACATGGCGATGGTTGACTTTAGCGGCTTCAGCAAAATCGTGGATACGCTCGGCGGCATTGACGTGCCGGTTGCCTGCCCTTACACCGATTGGCGGCTCATCGATCCGAGTTATGATCCGAATGATCCAAACAACTGGGCTGAATATTCCGTTCCGTCCGGGATGATTCACATGAACGGCGATCTCGCTTTGTGGTACGCCCGCGCGCGCGAAGCCTCAAGTGATTTTGATCGCGGTCGCCGTCAACAAGAAGTCTTGCGCGCTATGTTCGCACAAGCGCTAAAGACAAATACACTGAGTCACATTCCACAACTTTATAACGATTTTTCATCGACGATCACCACCGACCTCGGGCTGGCTGATATTTTAAAATTGGCTCTCTTCGCTCCCAAGCTGACCAATGCAGACATCCGCGGTTATTATATTCGCCCACCATATGTCAGCGACTGGGTAACGCCCGGCGGCGCGGATGTGCTTTTGCCGAATCAACCATCGCTTCAACAATTCCTTATTCAAGCGACAACATTATCAACTACATCCACTCAACGCGATTCAATCAGCATCCAAGTGGAAAACGGCACGCCGTTCAACGGCTGGGATTCCCTTGCCGCGAGTCGACTCAACTACGCGGGCTATCAAGCTTCCATTGCCAACGCCGACCGAAAAAATTATGCCACTTCCGTTTTGGTTGACATGACCAAATCGCAAGATCCCAACGCGCGCAATACCATCCTGACGAATCTTGGACTTTCATCAGCTAGCATTTTATCCATGCCCAATTCAAATAGTTCGATTCAATATCGTCTCATCCTCGGCTATGATTACCAGCCTTGCTTTCAGCCCCAAGATTTATCTCATTGACATCCCATCCTCTTTTCGCTAAACTATCTGTAGGATAATATGCAGCCCAAAGATTCCGCTCACATCACGGCAAGCACACTTCTGAATCCAGCCATTCAGGCTTGGGATTCGTATCTTTATGATAAAGGTAGCTCGCCTTATACGGTGAAGGCTTTCACATCGGATGTGCGTTTGCTGACCAAATTTTTTCCGCCGGATAAATCCATCGGCGCGGTCACGACCAACGATTTGAATCGTTTCTTTGAATGGATGGAAAAAGAGCGCGATGTTCCATGCAGTCCAAAGACACTGGCGCGCCGCATCACATCCGTTAAATCTTTTTATCGCTGGCTGACTCAATATGGCGTGCTGATCGTTGATCCGGCTGAAAAGGTTGTGCAGCATTCGGTCATTAGTCCGCTTCCGCAAGTGCTGACCGAACAGGAAGTGGACCAAGCTCTTGTCGCTGCTGACCGTCATCGGCGCGCGGAAGAACCGGATGCGCGTCCATTCACTCTGCTTTATATTTTGCTCGTCACTGGAATCAAAAAGAGCGAACTTCTCGGCGTTCATCTCAATCACGTTGACCTCGATACGCCGAACGGTCCGCAAGTTTTTATCCGTTATCCCAGCCCGGCTAACCGATATAAAGAACGCAAAATTCTTCTGACGGAAGATTGGCTTCCGCCGTATCGGGAATATATGGCGCAATATCAACCCACCGACCGACTCTTCCCTTGGTCGCCGCGTAATCTGGAATATGTTTTGGAAGACATTGGAAATGAAGCGGGCCTCACCAAACATTTATCTTTCGACATGTGCCGCTGGACCTGCGCGTTGCGCGATTTCCGCTCGGGCCTTGAAGCGGAAAAAATTCGTATCAAATTGGGGATTTCAAAAATTCAATGGCGGGAAATCGGGATGAAGTTAAAACAATTAAGCGAACAAGCTAATTAGTTTCACGCGGGCGAACAACCGAAAAGTAAACCACCCTTCGGGAGGATTGTTTTAATTTAAATGAATCTGCCGGGCGATAACCGGGCACCCAAACGATTCGTTCCGCCGCGCACAACAAGGGCCAGCGCGCCCGGGCGCGGCTTGGCAATTTTTCATTCGTAAAAAAATCAGATAATTTTTGCGAATGACCTTTCATGCCCAACGGCTCGAACGTATCACCCTCGCGTCGGACACGCAATTCCAACGGATCAGGCAAACCTTCCGCGTCCAACCAGACCTGAAACGGATCCTCGTTCCGAGCCGATTGTTCCCACGCCAGCGCGGGAAGCCGCCACTTCTCCGCGGAAAATTTCCAGCCGCCGGAAAGATTTATTTGTCCCGGCAATGAGACGCCGATGAAATCTTTTTGAGCAGGCATCTGAGGCCAACGATCAAACGGCAGTTCAGCGTCCGGCTTAGCAACATATAACGCATCGCCTTCACGGAAAAGAGTCAAGCCTCCGGTGAGATCAACGCGGACGGGCGCGGCGTCCGCAATAAAGTTGGAGGCGCGCTCTAAAACTGAGAAGACCGTTTCCTGTCCGGGAATGAGGCTTTCCACCGCGCGGCGAATGATATGACGCCGCAATCCCGCAGAACACTTAGACAGAAATGGCAAGTCGAGCATCACATATTCATCGTCTTGCAGAATCAGACTCTTCTTCCAGTTTTCGTTGAGGGTTTCTTTAAGAATTTCATAATCAGAATTAACCGATTGAACAGTGCGCCAGACTGCTTCGCGAAATTTTGGATTATAAGTTTCAAGATTGGGAATTAAAATATTTCTCAAACGATTGCGAAGAAAGTTGAGCGAATCGTTGCTTGGATCGTAATGAGGCCGCAGACCGTTGGCGGCGCAGTAGGCAACGGTTTCTTCGCGCCAGATATCCAATAGAGGTCGGACAATGGGAATGTTCGCGTCGAAGGTCGGCAGGATGGTACGATACGACATGCCTTTTAGTCCTGCCAAACCTGTACCGCGAATCAAATGCATCAACACCGTTTCCACCTGATCGTCGGCGGTATGTCCCACCGCGACCGCTTGCGCGTGATGCCGATGCGCCTGCGTAAATAGAAAACGATATCGCAGATTGCGCGCAGCTTCTTCGAGGGACAGGTTGTTGGCATCCGCATAAACGCTCACTTCCGCGCTTTCGACGACTGACGGAATCATCAATCGAGTCGAGGTCTGCTCGACCGCATTGGCTTCGACATCCGATCCCTCACGCAGTTTGTGATTGAAATGTGCGACGATGATATGATACCCAGCTTGTCGAAGCATTTCCATCAGGCACAAGCTATCGGGTCCTCCGGATACGCCGACAATGATCGGCTTGGATTTATCCAATCTGCATTGATCTTGAAGGAGCGAATCGGTGCTTTCCAATAACATAGCTTTAATTAAACCACATAAAGGTTTTTTGAGCTTTTAGTGACTCGATTTAGATTTGATACAGCTCGACCAACACGCCGCTGGTGGACTCTGGATGAACGAACGCGTACTTCTTTCCGTCCGCGGCGATGCGCGGCTCCTCGTTGATGAGTCGAATCCCTTTGGATTTCAATTGCGCCAACATACCACGAATGTCATCCACTTCAACGCAGATATGATGCATCCCCGGTCCACGCTTGGCAAGATATTTGGCAATGCCTGAATCATCCGAGGTAGGTTTGACTAATTCGATCTCGGAACCAGCCAACGGCAAAAACGCAACCTGCGACATTTCAGCGGGAACATCACGCAACTCATTCACTTCTACTCCGAGCGCGTCGCGCCAAAACGAAAGTGATTTTCCCATATCATCCACCACAACGGCGACATGATTGATAGCTTTGACTTTTGACATGCAATGCTCCTTACGAAATTATTTTTCCAACAAATCCATGTATGCGCCTTCGATTAAATCCGTTGACTCGACGCTAAGCTTTTTCATCAAGTCATTCGCAATGGCTTGACCTTCATCATCAGATTGATCGTCGCGCAAGACAACTTCCAATTCCATAAAATACCCCAGTCCTTCAACATCATCGAGATGCACACGCGTTTGTCCAACCATGTAAAGATAGCGAGTCTTTTTAACAACGCCGCGGATTCCCAATGCAAGTTTAAGCGCGGTCTTTAGATTTTCAGGATCATTTGTATTGAATATAAAATAATCCGAGCGCTTGGGACCACCTTGATTAGGACGTTCGTAATAAACCAATTGGGCACGGTTAGGCGCGAGAACGCGCAATTTAAGCCGACCTTTTGGTATGACAAAAAATGTGTCTTCTTGCGGAATCACTTCCAGAGGCGAATCACTCAGGGATTCAGCGCGCCGCTTCAAATCCGGAAAGTTGCGGACGCGGGCTTTGATTTCAATATTGGTCGGCATAATTGTCCCATTGTATCAGCATCGCCGAATTTGAAAACTGTTTGCAATTTGAGCTTGTGCAAACTCCCTGTATAATCCAGCCAATGTTG
>JBAUMB010000126.1:0-2580 GCA_049578465.1 Anaerolineales bacterium | reverse complement strand
GTATCGCATCGGGATCATCCACAAACAACGGTGAAGCCGCTTCGATTTGAATCGCTTTCGGATTCAATTGCCGCAATGACTCGCGCTCCTTGATCACATTCTCAGGATCGGCAGTATCCACCTTGTTGATCACGAACACATCCGCCATGCGCACGTTGGTCTCGCCTGGATAATATCTCGATTCATGTCCGGGACGATGCGGGTCAGCCACGACGATTTGATAATCGGAAACATAAAATGAAAAGTCGTTGTTGCCGCCGTCCCACAAAATGATGTCCACTTCTTTTTCAGCAGCGCGCAAAATCTTTTCATAGTCCACACCGGCATAAACGATCACGCCGTTATCAATGTGCGGCTCGTATTCTTCTCGCTCCTCGATGGTGCATTCATATTCATCGAGATCGTCATAATCCGCGAAGCGTTCGACTTCCTGTGCAACTAAATTTCCATACGGCATCGGATGACGAATCGCCGCGACTTTATATCCCATCTCGCGCAAGATCAAAGATACTCGCCTCGTGGTCTGACTTTTGCCGGATCCCGTTCGAACCGCGCAGACCGACACAACCGGCTTGGTGGACTTGACTTGCGTATACTTTGTGCCCATTAAACGGAAGTCCGCGCCGAGAGAATTAACCAGCGAGGCTTTGTGCATGACGTATTCATATGGCACATCTGAATAGGCGAAGATGACTTGTTCCACGCCATGCTTCTTGATCAGCGTAGATAGTTCCTCCTCGGCACGGATGGGGATTCCCTTTGGATAAAGGTCGCCCGCCAACTCTTTGGGATAGAGGCGTCCTTCGATATCCGGGATTTGAGTCGCGGTGAACGCCACGACTTCATAATCCTTGTTGCCGCGGAAGAACGTATTGAAATTGTGGAAGTCGCGTCCGGCCGCGCCCATGATGATGGTTTTGATTGGCATGATTTTCTCCTTGTTATTTTTTGTCATTGCGAGGAGCCGCTTCGCAGGCGACGAAACAATCTCCTCTTTGGAAAATGGGATTGCTTCACGCCTTCGGCGTTCGCAATGACATCATTGTATAGATAAAACAGACTAAACGTAAAGAGTAGTTTAGCCTGTTTCTTACATGACCTCTGGCGCCTGAATATCCAGCAATCGCAAAGCGTTGGCGATGGTTTGCCTCGCCGCCGCGACCAATCTCAAGCGCGCCTCACGAACATTCTTGTCTTCGGTTTGAATCACCGGGACTGCATGATAGAACGAATGAAACGCGTTTGCCAGATCATATACAAAGCTTGCCATGATCAGCGGACGATATTCATCCGCGGCTTGTTGAACTTTATCCGGGAAGCGCGAGATCAATTCGATCAATTCAATCTCGTGCGGATCAAGTTCATAATCGAATCGATTCTCTTTGGGCAAGCCGTCTGATTTCTTTAAGATGCTATTGGCGCGCACATACGCATTTTGAATATACGGTCCGGTATGCCCATCGAAATTCAACGCTTCATTGATGTCGAAGATAATATCTTTATTGTTGTCCACTGACAGCATTGAATATGCCAACGCCCCCAGACCAATTTGTTCTGCAATCTTCTTGCGTTCTTCTTCCAACATATCCGGAGTCTTTTCAGACTCAACCGCTAGCACGCGCTTGATGGCTTCATCCATCACATCCTTGAACAACACCACGCGTCCGCGCCGCGCCGACATCGCGCCTTCGGGCAGACTCACGAATCCATAACCCAAGTGATAACACTTCTTCGCTTGCTTGAAGCCCCATAACTTTAAGATAGCAAACGCTTGTTGCATGTGCATGGATTGACGCACGTCTACAACATAAATAGAACGGTCCACGTAATATTGCTCGAACTTCACTTTCGCCAGCGCTAAATCTTTCGTGAGATAAAGCGTTGTGCCATCCGAGCGCAGAATAATATTCGTGCGATATTTTTCTTTAGTGAGTCCAAGCTTCTCGTCTATCTTGACGATTACCGCGCCGCCTTGCGGACGTTGATCATCAGCGATACCTTTGCTAATCAATTCATCCACGATCGCTTTGGCTGGTTCATCGACTTCAGATTCAAAAAACCAAACATCCATCTTCACATCGAGGGTGCGAAGGATGTCGCGCAATTCTTCTAAACTCCACTCGCGTGTTTCAAGCCACATATCGCGCACATATTTATCGCCTGTATCCCACTTGTGATACATCTCGCGGCGTTCGGCATCGTAAGATTCACGTTTGGCTTTTTCAGCGGGCGTTTCATTCTCTTTAGGTTCGAGCATCGCCGTGGCTTCGGCGTAAATTTTTAATAGCCATTGTCCGCGTTCGTGAATGCCCTGCGGTTCCTGTCCTTTATAAAATTTATCGTAAGCCCACAGAATAGTAATCACACCAAGACCAATGTCGCCGGGGTATGATGCGCGGATCGTATCGAAGCCTGCAAACTGGACAATGCGCGCCAACGCTTCACCGAGAATTGTGTTTCGATAATGACCGATATGAAATGAATGATGCGTGTTTGGCTGAGCATATTCAACCATGACGCGCTCGCTTTTTGGCGCGCCCCGTCCAAAGTCCGCGTTTGATGCGAGCACTTCATCTACCA
>JBAUMB010000125.1:0-5826 GCA_049578465.1 Anaerolineales bacterium | reverse complement strand
GGATGTACTCAATGGAATGGGTGTGATAACCGGATATTGGGACATATCTGTGCCCACATGAATACTCAGATTGACAGCCTCTATCCAGCATGGTTGATGGAAATATGGGTTGCTGATGATATACCAGCCCGGCACACTTCCAATTCCAAGCAATTGCACTCTCTGGCCTTTTGCGATGTTGCTCTCCAAGCCATAGGTGGAATCCGGACCGAACCAGCAAGCTGCAAACTTCACAACCAGAGGCGGCTCGACTGGTCCGCTCGTTGGGGTAATGGTGGCAGGAATAGGCGTCTGAGTAGATGTAGCTGAAGGTAAAGGCGTAGGCGCCGCCGCGGTTTGAGTTAGCGCAGCGGACACACCGCTAGCTATATTCGTTGCCATATCATCCACTTGCGGCGGAGTCGCTTTGGGGGCGCACGCCGCGCTTATGAGAATGGCCGCAAGTCCAATTACAGCCAGACGCAAAAATCGCAGATTCATATTATCTCCAATTGAGGGAAAGATTTCCAAGGATTAGATATCCTGTTCTCCAAAATGATCCTGATAGTTTCTTGATTATTCTTCAACCGAATCAATCTGCGCCATTTGTTCACCATAGCTGAGCGGCACCGTTGTTACGCAATGGTCTCAGGGAGAAATCTCAATCGACGCAATCAGCGCATCAAGCAAATTCAGCGAGGGATCAAATGAATCTTCGCTTTGAGCTTCCAACTGATCGGTCACAGATTTGAAGTAATCAAAGTGCGCCGTGTCGGTTCCCAAACCCGGGTAAGGAATCCCTGCCGCAGGAACCGGCGCATTAGGATCAGGATCGTTGGCTAGTATTGGAGACTGCAAAGGCAAAACCGCGATAATATAAGTACTGCCATCACTACTTAATCCCTCGAAATGATAAAACAACAGCCGATTGATAATCGGATCACCGGGAGCAGTAATCACCGGATCGAGAAAGATATCATATTGGGTCAGCGCGCGCACACCGTTGCCATTCTTGAAGGGAATGATCTTCGCTTGCGCGGCGATGGATTGTTCGCCGAGCGTATCAGGCAGCCACGGCAGCGAATCGTTAGTCAGCGGCGTAGAGGGATCAGCCAGAATCGTTTTCAACCGCTGAAGACTCGTATTGGCTCCTGAATTGACGTTGGCATAATCCTGCGCCGGATAAATAAAAATTTGTGGTGAAAGGTAACTACCTTTTGGTGTGACATAACCACTGAGTGTGATTTGAATATATTGAGGTGCAATTAACCATGGTTTGCTTTTATCCGTAGTGACCGCGGAAATTATTTTGGAGGTCGCATTCTGGGCTAAAGGACTAGGAATCACAAAACTAATATTATTGAATGTTACGGTCTTCGCGTCCGGATCGGGAGTCTGCGTGGGCGCCGGAAGAGTAGCTGTGGATGAAGCAATTACCGGCGCGGTCGAAGCGGAAAGACTCGTTGGCGATTCTCCTCCGGTAGCGGTCGCGGCGGTCTGGCTTGCAAAGTTACAAGCGAGCAATAAAATAGTAATCAAAAATAAATATAGAAATTTTTCGATGTGTGGCTTCATTTGATTACCTCTAAAGTTGGTTTCAATTTATCAAATAGGTTACTTCTTTATTCGGCAAAGCCATTTTAAATCTTTAGAAGCATCTCCGCATTACCATGTGCAATTCGCTCTTTATCCGCGGCGCTGACGGGCAGTTTATTTAAGAAATCCCGTCCTTGTGCCATGGATGCGTAAGGATAATCCACTGAAAACATAATCCGATCCACGCCGACCTCTAATAATAAATCGAGGAAAGTTGAAGTGTAATTAAATCCGCTAAACGTATAAAAAATATTTTCCCGGAGATAAGCACCGATTGGATGTTTAAGTTTTGTGATCTCTGGCGACATGATGCGATCAAGTCTCTGCAACATAAAAGGCAGTGTCTCGCCCATGTGACCGATGATGATTTGAAGTTTCGGATACTGGTCGAATACTCCACCTAGAATTAAACGGATCACATGAATGGCTGTTTCAATATGCCAGCCCCAACCGGCGCCGATCAGCATATTGGTAACCATCGGATCAAAGCCTGAGTAAGATGCATCAATCACGGACTGCGGGGGCTGCGTGGGGTGCAGATAAATCGGAACACTTAGCGCTTCGGCGCGTTCGAAAATCGGCCAGAACATTTTATTGTCAAGGTAACGTCCCTTGACGTGACCATTGATGATGGCGCCTTTGAAATCATGATCTCGTACCGTGCGTTCCAACTCGATGGCCGCAGCCTTTGGATCTGCAGTCGGCAAGGCGGCAAACCCGGCAAAACGTTGAGGATGATCTTTTATTGCGCTTGCGAGAAAATCATTCGTTTCTTTGGCGATCTTTTTTGCCGCTTCAGGATCAAGTTGCTCCATGCCCGGAGAGTTTAGAGACAAGACTTGCACATCAATCCCCGCGGCATCCATCTCCGCGATTCTTTTATCCCCGAGATCACGCAATTGTTCAAAAATTTTACCGATGTAACTTTGAGGATTTTTAGCTTGTTCTGTTAGCCCTTTGCCCGGACCCTCTAGAAATGATGGGCTTACAAAATGTTCTTCAAGAGTGATTGTTTTCATCGCTGCCTCATATTTTCATAAGCTGCTATTCTCTGATATAACTTCTTTTTATTATACTTGGAAGTAGTTGGAAACGAGAGAAACGATATATTACATTTAGCGAAGGTGACTGTCTCTTGTTTATCAAAACACGATCACATGGTTTCCTTCGTCATCTCTTTGATGCCATAAGGGAATTCATATGCCGCCATTTTATTCATGAACGGAATCGGGTCAAATGCTTCAGGTCCTAATACGCCTGCGGCCTTCCATTGACCATGCTCGATCAAATCCCAGCCGATCACCGCGCTAAAAGCCGTCTGCGCCACCACTGCCTGACATCCCCAACGCTTCATACACTCAGCGTTATCCGCAACTTGATACAAATAGACTTCGCGTGCATGACCATCTTTGATTCCTTTGACCCACGTCCCAGCGCAGGTCTTGCCGTGCATCTTATCGCCTAAGTGAGCCGGGTCGGGTAAGCTCGCAGCAACCACATCGCGCGGCGAAACCTCCATGCCTTTAACCTTGATCTTGTTCTTCTTATCCAAGCCGAGCATGTGAAGCGTCTTCAGCACGCCGATGAACTGGTTGCCCAATCCATATTTGAAAGTGACTCGCTTCGCCTTCACCCAACGCGGCACCAACAAAACTTCCTCATGTTCCACATTGACCACTTCCACTTTGCCGATCTCAGGAAAATCAAACATCTCCGGTTCGGAGAATGGCTCGGTGGTGAACCAGCCTTTTTTGTCTTCATAAATTACCGGTGGGTTGAGACATTCCTCGATAGTCGTCCAAATAGAAAAGTTCGGCGCGAACTCATATCCATCAATCGCGATATTTGATCCGTCGCGAATACCGATCTCTTCGATCTCATCAAAGAGATAATCCTGGGCATAACGCGCGAACACATCCGCCATGCCAGGCTCCACGCCCAAACCAACAAGCGCCAGCAAACCTTTCTTTTCCCACTCTTTGCTCTTTTCAAATTGATAATCGCCCAGCTTGACGCCCGGCTTATGAAATGGATCAGTCGGATTCGGTTGTGAAAGAGTCATAGCCATATCCATATACATAGCGCCCGCCTGATATGCCGCGTCGAAAATCTTTTCATTGAAATTTGGATCCACTGCATTCATAATGAGATCCACACGATATTTCCTCGCAAGTTCTTCGATACTTTCCTGATTGCCCGCATCAATGAACTCAGCCGGAAAACGTTTTGGATCACCCAGTTTTTTTTGAACTTCTTCCGCGCGCGTTTTGTTGTAATCTGCCAGCACAATCTGTTCCACCCATAGACGTTCTTTCGCGATCGCGGCAATGGCTTCTCCCACGCCGCCTACGCCGACCAATAAAACTTTCATAAATCCTTTCGATTTGGCTCCGCCGCCCGACCTTTGCAGGCGCGGACAAGTTTTTACCGCTTCATCTCTGGACTAAAAGCGGGTGTTGACTAATTAAAAATAAATCTCCTTGACGATCTTCAAGTGCATGAATGTTTCTGATTCGCGAACGCCATCAATCACGTACAATTTTTCAGTAATGAAATTCAATAAATCCTCATGATCGCGGCAAATCACCTCCGCCATGATATCGAATCGTCCGCTGACAACCACTAAGTAGACGACTTCTTTTAATTTTGAAACTGCATCTGCCACATCCAACATTTTATTGCCATCGGTACGAATACCGATAAGCGCCATGGTTTTAAATCCGCGCTGAAGCGGATTAGAAATGGCAACCACCCTGAGCAAGCCCATATCCACCAAGCGGTTATATCGCTGGCGGATCATGCCCGGCGACACTTTGAGCTTAGCGGCAATTTGAGCAAAAGCCGCGCGTCCATCCTTCCGCATGGCGTCCAGGATGTGCTGGTCAATTGCATCCAGCGAAATAACCTTTTCTGTAACGGTTTTTCTGCTCATTGGCTTATTTTATACCGGTTTTGCATAAAAGTCAAATTAATTATAACTAATCATCATAATTATCGAGTTTTGACGCAAAATAAAAACGCTCGGCTGTTCATGAACAGCCGAGCGTCCCAAGTCAGAAGAGAAACGCGCTACTGGCCGCTCTTCACTTCCGTCCAAATCTGATCATACAAAGATGTAGCATCACCCACATCGTCAATGCGGTGCCCGGCCTGGATCACGCTGGCTGGCGGATTTGTGATCGGTGAATTGATGTAAGTGTTATAAACTTCGTCCAACGAGTTGGTGTTGCCATTTACATCCGTCACCTGCATCTGATTGCCTTTAGCGTAAGCCAGCGCGGCGGCGTTCGGGTTGGTGTACGGGAAGTTGGTTAACGTCATCCAGAACATATCGCCTTGGTTGATGTAATTGAGCCAGGCATACGCCGCATCCGGGTTGGGAGCGGTCTTGAGCATGGCCCAGTTATCCTGCCAAAGGATTACGCCTTCGGTCGGATAAATAAATTGAATGGAAGACATCGCCTGCTGAGCCATGAAGGCCTCGCCCGTCCACGTTTCGCCGAGGTTAACATCGCCTGAAATTAAATCACTGTGCGGGCTATCGCTATCATATTTTTTGATGCCCGGAGTCAATTGAGCCAGCTTCTGCTTGGCTTGATCGAGTTGGGATTGATCCGTTGTGTTGACATCATAGCCGAGCGTGAGCAAGGTCAGCCCAATCACGGTACGCGAATCATCCGCGAAAACCATCTGGCCTTTATATTCCGGATTCCAGAGATCCGCCCAAGACTTCGGTATATCTTTCACTGCTGCGCTATTGACCACAATCGCATCGGTGCCGTTTTGATATGGGATCGTGTATTGGTTCCCTTTATCGTAAGCAAGATTCAAATAGGTGGGATCAAAATTTCCCAGCGCAGGCAATTTAGAATGGTCTAATGGCTGGAGCAATCCCTGGCGGATCATCAACGTGACCGTATAATCGGTCGGTTGTACCAGATCATAAGCCGTGGTGCCTTTCGAAACCTTGCCGTCCATTTCTTCATTGCTGGAGTATTCATCGTAGTTGACTTTGATTCCATAAACTAGTTGAAAGCATTCATAAAAATCTTCAGGAATATATTCGGTCCACACAAAAAGATTCAGTTCCTTCGACGTGACTTGTACGCGCGGATTCGGCTCCGGACAGTTAAAACCATCCTTCGTAATCTTTCCGCTCGGCACCGACGTGATCGCCGTTGGGACTACGGGAGCCGCTGTCGCCGGGGCTGAAGTTGCGGCCGGTGGTTGCGTCGCAGGGACAGATTGTGT
>JBAUMB010000124.1:0-6255 GCA_049578465.1 Anaerolineales bacterium | reverse complement strand
CCCCAAGCTCCTCGTTCGAGTGCTGACTTGCACATCTTGTCTAAAATCTCGTGTGAAAATTCCATCTCTCCTAAAAGCTTATGATTAGTGGTCATAATATTTCCAACCGCTTTCAAGTCGCCAGCTTCTAGGGCTTTCTTCATTTCTTTCCCTTGGTCTGTAATCAGCTTCATGCGCGAAGCGAAGAGAGCCGGATTTTCTTTCTTTTGCCGCTCACTAAATTCATCCAAGAGAGCAGTGTTCGCTGTGATGCCGCTATTCGCTAATACGATTTCAAAAGGCTTCGGGGTTTTGATCTTTTCAAAATGTTGTTCTTTGTTTTTTAGATAGAAAAGAAGAAGTCCGCCATAGGTTGACGCAGTATTATCTACTCCGCTCGCAACTCCGTGATAAGGAAATTCCCCTTGCCAAGCTGTCCGGTTGATCTCCTCAATCGAATATCCTAAATTGAATTCCGCGTTCAAGGCGCGGGCAAGCGAAACGCAACTAGCTGCGCTGGCACCGACTCCGCTACCGGCTAATAAAGTTCCGCCGACCGTGATCTTGATCGGATTCTTCTTGACGTCGATCTTCATGACTTCGATGATTCTGTCAATAGATTTAGCTTGTTGTTCTTTTTTCTTTTCTTTATATCCGGGAACTTCGATGCGGTTGTCTTCCAAAGTCCAACCGGTGCCGCTCTTGAGTCTTTCAACGGTTGTCTCCGTTTCATAGGAAATAGCAGAGACAATTGCCGGAACCTCTTCCAAGACAAATTGATCCCCTATTAAAATTGTTTTTCCAAAACCTGTGCCTTTATTCATTCGATTCTCCTATCAAAATTTTTTCCATTTCTTCGATCAGCTTTTCTTCCTTACCGATGCCCACTGTGGTGGCAGCTGTCAGAGTGTGACAGGCATCAGAAAATCCTCCCAGCCTCGTTGTCGCTTCGGGAAGAAATATATTGAGTCCCATTGCTTTTCCGGCTCTGATCTTCTCTTCCAGATCATGCGCAGCCCGCATCGAAATCTTCACCTCGTTAAATGCAATAGTGCCGAAACCTGGAATCTCATCGGGAATGACCTGAAATCCTGCGAGATATTTCTGTGGATCAATAAGGTTCGTATCTTTAATGGCATCACAAAATGCCCCGATCATTTTTACACCCATTGGAAAAAAGCGTTTTTCGACGTGAAACCATTGGATGTGAGGCGCTTGCCTCATTCCGCCAGATTGAAGTCTTGCGATCTCATCATTAAATATCTTTGTCCGGATTGCTTTTAATTCTTCTACCTTCCGGTCTGATTCGGGTGAAACTCCATCAAGGCAAACGCTGACTCCCATGTTCGGACCATTTTGATAGTAGCCTACTCCACCCAATACATCAAGATAATCGCCGAACTCAATAACGGGAATCTCACCTTTTGAACTTTTTAACAGATATAGCTCTGCGGTTTTATTTTTTCTGATCTCCATTTTGCCCTGTTGAACGGCTTCCAGTGCAACTTCGCGATTTTGATCCACCAGCTTGCCATCCACAAAAAAACCGTCTCCGATCGCGCCGATCGCGGCGATGTGGGCCATGTCGCGGTTGACGGAATCCAGAGTCCGCGCAAAAAGATAACAGGTTGTCGAACCGGAAATATCTCGATCTCCTTTCAATCCAAATAAATCCGGGTCGAGATTGATCACTCGCGGATCGGTTGAGGCTTCAGCGACATGATGATCGAGAATCAACGTCAGATTTCTTCCCCGGTTCAAGTCGGAAAGAAGCGGTGCAATTCGTCCGGCAAAATCTGCAAAGATGAGAAGCTTTCCTTCCTGCTCGTAAACCTTTTTCAACACCGCGGGATACGGCTTTTCCAAGCAGAAGCGCTGGACTTTATATCCCTGTCTTTCAAATGCGCGTGTAAGTATCGCACCCGATGTAAGCCCATCGGAATCGTTGTGGTGAAAGACTTGAACAGACTTTTCAGGCCATTGCTTGACTTCCCGAATAGCTTTTTCCATTGCGTCAATTAATGTATCCAGCATTGTTCTCCTTTGCAAACTTATCTCTAGAGAAATAAGGTGTTTGATTAATAGCGGAGATAATTATACTCCACACGATTGGGGCTTGGACTTTTTTTCACAATATATTTCGTTTACAATCGCCGACGACGAAACTTTCAATGATCATTCGATTTTGATCTAACTGTTGTCCGGCATCACTCCCCCAGCCAGCAAAGGCACGTTCACTTTATCCTTCAAACGTTTGACAATAAAACATCCTATTCATCGCCGCGCAAGCGATTGCCCACGCCGAGAATGGCACCTTTTTTATTTTGATTTTAGTGCAACTGGCGGAGGTTTGTCGCCTCCGCCAGTTTTCTATGAAACGCTATTTCCCCAAGATGGAATTTTCAGCGGCGGTCAGAACGACATCGTCTGTGGATAATAAATTGGCTGCATTCACCGGCACTTTGAGCGTGGGTTGAACGCCGGTCCCTTCCAAGAACAACGAGCCATCCGGAAGAACCTCGCGCCCGGTTGGGAACTGCATATTGATTCCTTCCGGCATTATGATCTGACCGCGCGAAACTTCCGCTTCGACACCCGCCGTCGGATATTCTCCAACCATGACCGCACCGGGCACCTTGCTAAATCCATAGGCTTCGAGTTCACAGGCGCTGTCACAGTTGAGACCGACGAGAATGTCAAGTTTGTCAAACTGATATTGATCCTGATTCGGAAGGATTTGATCGGGCTGATCTTGAGGTTCAAATTTTCCAGTTAGGCTATTGTAGTATTCCAACTGTCCCAAATTGATCGTTTGGTTCGTCAAGAATCCCGCCAAGCCCAATGGAACTCCGCCGCCGTTGTCTCTCAAATCAATAATCAACCCGGCCACTTTGTTTTGTTGAAAATCTTTCAAGCCGCGTTCAAAGAGTTTCAGTTCCAAATTCAAATCATCCGCATTGGTATTAACTTTTATGTATCCGATGTCGGTTCCATTGACAGTCAGGGTTTGTAAATCCACCGGTAGTAAATCCGGGGTCTGATTTGCATTCAATTCTTTTAACAAACTATTGACTTCACTTACAGCGGTCAGCGTAGCTGATTGAGACGCGCCTCCCGGATTGGTAAAAGAGACCGTGGCTTGCGCACCCGGCTTGGTACGCGTCAGCATGATCGCTTGGTAATATAAGATAGCAAACTCCGACGATTGCAATCCCAAGAACATCGGCTCAGACTTAATGACATCCATGACCGGTTGGCCGTTGAATTGCGTGACAATTGCACCGGGCTTCATACCCGCTGAATCCGCTGGCCCGCTCGGAATCACTGAATCGACCATGACGCTGTTATCATCC
The DNA here is from genome assembly GCA_049578465.1 of Anaerolineales bacterium. Lineage (GTDB taxonomy): Bacteria > Chloroflexota > Anaerolineae > Anaerolineales > Villigracilaceae > Fen-1038. Next base: position 2,923 of record JBAUMB010000124.1, on the reverse strand, counting down.
AAGATGCGAACCGTAAAACCTAAACTACCAAGATAGTTGGTCTGAAAATCTTGTTTAGCTAAATCGCCGCCGTCCAAGCCGCTATGACCGTCTTTGAAAGCATAAGTAAAATCACGTAAGGCTTCGTAATAAGCATAAGCATCATGATTTTGTTCGGCTTGCTGAACACGCGGGCGAATCTGTGCAACCACCTGATCCCAATTGGGTTGTTTTCCTTGAATACCATCGAAGGCATAATCCGTCTTTAGGAAAGTAACCAGATCATCAAAAGCTTGAGTGTAAGTCTCATTGGAAAAATCATGGGGCTTTACATCCTGTGCTTCATATAACGGAATATCCTGTTGAGGAGACTGGGAAAACGTAAACGGATTGGTATCGAGATCCACTACCGAATATCCAGCGGGAACCGGCGCAACCGGATCGTCAGACGTAAATAATTTGTTGTCCGCGCCGAAGCCGGTTGGAAATTCCTGATTTGCATCCGGCGCCCAAATAATGATTTTTCCGCCCGTGACTTCATCGTCTCTGTTTGAATCCGTTTTGATGGAAGCGCCATCATTCGGCCAACCGCGCAGACGATCATCTCCTGACTCAAATGGACTCCCATAAAGATTCGGCTCATAATCGATTGCAAAAATCTGCACGCCGGTATCCGTCGGATTTTTATTGCCGACATTATTGAAGGTGGCCTGCGGAATTTCAGGCAGGGAAAGTTCGTATGTGCCACTGCCGCTATTGGGATCATACTGAACGTATCCAAGCACCTGAGAATCAACCGGCAATTCCCATTGTTTGTTGCGAATGACGAATCCATGCAGGTCGGTTAGAACAACTTGACGTTCCGAAAAAAGAATGTTATCGGTCAGTGTGCCTTGAAGCTCTTCAGTCCATTTGAACGAGCCGGTAATCTTGAAAGGCTCATTGGTTGTCACCGATGGAGCTTGAATGGCAACAGGGGTCGGCACCGTTGACGTATTTTGCGGAACTTGTGTAGCCGCATTTGATGAAGCACTAGGCGTTGAGGATTGGGAAGAGATCAGGTCGTTGTAACTGACGCACGACATTTGCGCCAATCCCAAGATGACCGCTGCCGCTAGGATTTGAAACAATCGGTTTTTCATATCTACCTCCAAAATTCCCGCCATTATACCGCCGAAGGTATAATGGAAAATGTGAATCCGCAAGAACAAATTGACGCAGAATTTGAACGCGCTCAGCAAGCACGTTCACGCGGCAACGAGGGCCAAGCCCGCGTCTGCGCGCGGCGCGCGGCCGGGATTGCGGCACGCGAATATTTTGTGCGGCGCGGCGAGACGATTCGGACTCCGAGCGCATTTGATCTACTTAATCTGCTGATCGAAGATTCATCGCTTTCCGATGACTTACGTCAACTCGCCGCGCATTTGACTTTGCGCGTGAATGAAGAATTCAAATTACCCGCCGATATAGATTTGATTGCTGAAGCAAAAAAATTGTACGAAAGGTTGTCAATGCTATGAACGATGATCGAGTTAATAAATATATAGATACAATAGAAGTTCATTTCAATTTCTTGTTCGAACACGGATTTCGCATTGTCCATACTTTTTATGATGCTGAACATTTTGGAAACTGGGTTGTCGTACTTTCCTCACAGGAATTTAGTTTTAGCTTCATTCAAGACCGTTCTTATATATCAATGGGGATTGGCTCCATTCGGAAGAGATTCGAGTTCAAGAAATTGAGTTGGCTTAGTCTCGAAGCCCTTATTTACTTTTTAACTGATGAGAAGGAATACATTCGGCCATATAACGGAGATCATAGAGATTACTCAAAACAATTGCAAGAATTAGCGGAAATTACACGTAAATACTACGATCAAATAACCAATTTTATGATGAATAGGTTCGATATAGATTATTACACAGTTAGAGGACTTACTGAGAAAATTAATGATCTGAATTTGCAAGAATTGAGAGAGAGGAAAAATAAAAAGATTTAAACATCGGTTGTTTGCTTTAGCCGATCTGTTTTCTTCCAAACAAATGATATAAGGCGCGAGCAATTGTGATCAACAGCAACATCCCTGAAACCACACTACCGAAGATGATGAACAGCCTTCTCCAATCCTGGAGGCGCGAGACGATGTCCTCACGCGCCGGGAAGTGAATCGTTCCGCGCAGGCGTTGGACAAAGTCGCGTCGAGGCGCGACGCGCTTCAACGTCCCAGCTAGAGACGCTTCGAGTTCATCCAATTGCGGTTCGGGAGAAGTTATGTCGCGCTTGCTCATCGTCCATTATTCTTTCATACATCATTCAACAGGATATAACACCAAACCAACCGTTCCGGGTCCGAGATTAGCGGCGACAGAAATCGAAAGATCAGTCAATGCAGGTTCACCTTGCACGTTGAAATGTTTGATGGCTTCAGCCATCAACGCTTCGCCTGCCGGTCTATCGTTGGCTTGCAGTACGCCAAGATAAACCGGCGTTTTGCCAAATTCCTGTTCAGCCATTTCGATCACGCGCGCAATCGAGGCTTTGCGCGTCCGCACTCGTTCCGTCATATTGAGCACCCCATCTTTCATGATTGCGATCGGCTTGACATTCAACGCCGATGCCAGCGCGGCTTGTAGAGTCCCGACACGGCCGCTCATCTTGGCGAATTCGAGATTATCTAATGTGAAGAAGGCGCGCACGCGCTCGCGAACGCCATTCAACGTTTTTACGATCTCTTCGGGACTTTTACCGGCGCGGTCCATCTTGCGGGCTTCGCGGCACATCAAGCTGATTCCAACCGAACCGGTCATCGAGTCGACCGGATAAACTTTAAATTCATTCTTCACTTCATCCGCCGCCGAAACTGCCGAAGCATAAGTGCCGGATAATTTGCTGGTGACATGAATCGAAATGATCACATCGCCTTTTTGTGCGACCTTGCGAT
>JBAUMB010000123.1:0-15279 GCA_049578465.1 Anaerolineales bacterium | reverse complement strand
CGTTGCCCATTTGCGCTGGAATGTGCTCTGCGAGTATTTGTATATTGTTTCAACAGCAGGCAACTTCACAAGCAACGGTTCCCAAACTATATCTCTCACGTAATGGATTTCGTTAGCCCACTGTTTTTTGTTTTCAGAAGTGCAATTCGTTAATTCGTTTTGAGCGTTGTAAGAAGCAGTAGAATAGAGCGAGAGGAACCTATGGGCGAAGAAACTACATCACTGGGCGGGATCCATATCTCACCGAACGCGGTTGCTGCGATCGTTTATCACGCTACGCTTCAATCCTACGGCGTGGTTGGACTCGCGCCGAAAAATCTGGTGGAGGGTCTGACGCAGACCATCACTCATGAACCGGCGCACGGCGTATCGGTGCAATATGACGGCGAGAACATCGATATCGATATTTATGTCATTGTTGAATACGGAACGCGCATCACTTCCGTGGCGGAAAGTGTTGCCAATACGGTTAAGTTTCATGTTGAAAAGACATTGGGAATGCCTATTCACGAAATCAATATTCACGTAGCGGGACTACGCGTGAGCAATAACGATTAGGAAAAAAACTTAATGGGTATCGACACTATTCGTCTCGAAAAACTGCGCGGCAAACCTTTAGACGGTCAGGCAGTCAAGCACCTCGTCGAAGCCGGATTGATATGGCTCAAGACGAATCAGCAAATCGTTAATTCGTTAAATGTATTTCCCGTGCCGGATGGAGATACCGGAACGAACATGATGCTCACCATGACTTCGGCATGGAACGAGATCAAGGATTCGGGCGAGAAGCACGCCGGCAAGATGATCGCCATGGTTGCCAAAGGCGCGCTGATGGGCGCACGCGGCAATTCGGGCGTGATCCTTTCCCAGTTGTGGCGCGGCTTTGCGCGCGCGACTCAGGATTCGGCGATCATTGATGCAGAGGCTTTTGTGCGCGGTTTGTTGGAGGCGCGCGATACTGCTTATAAAGGAGTCGTCAAACCTGTTGAGGGAACCATTCTAACGGTCGCGAAAGACACGGCAACCGCGGCGGAAGCGGCTCTCTCCGAGACACGCGACCCGATTGAAATCTTAGCTCGAAGCGTGCCCGCCGCGGACACGTCCGTGAATCAGACTCCGGATTTGCTGCCGATTCTTAAACAAGCCGGTGTGGTCGACTCAGGCGGCAAGGGTCTATTTTTTATTTTGGAGGGAATGTTGCGTTACATTTATGGCGAGCCGCTCGATACGCCGCTAATAACTGTTCAGCCGCTATCGTCATTGAATTTCGATAATGCCATGCAGGAAGTTGAAGACGGTCAGGATTACGAAGTCGTTGTGGATTTTTTTCCCGGGCAAAAATTTGAACTGCAAAAATTTTATAACAGACTCGAAGAGATAGGCACCTCCATTCAAGTAGGCGAGGGCGACGGCATGTATCGCATGCACATCCATGTTCCGCTCGACAAACGTTACGAGCCGATTGATTACATCATGGGGATTGGTACGATCACCAAGGTCGCCATGGAGAATCTCACGGCACAAATGGATGAGATTGATGCCAAGACAAAGAATACAAAACTTGAGCTGGTAAACGTGGAACCGAATCAGATCGCGGTCGTGGTGGTTTCGCCCGGACCCGGCTTGAGCCGCATCTTTGCGAGTTTGGGCGTGGCCGCGATTGTCGAGGGCGGGCAGACGATGAATCCGTCCACGCAGGAAATTTTAGCGGCGTTTGAAAATTTGCCGACGGAAAAAATCATCGTTCTTCCAAACAATAAAAATATTATTCTTGCCGCGAATCAAGCCAAAGAAGTGACGGTGAAAAAAGTGGAAGTGGTGCCGAGCAGAACAGTTCCGCAAGGATTGGCTGCGATGCTCGCTCATAACCCGGATGGCGAGCTGGCTTCCATTTCCGAAAAGATGACCAAAGCTTTGAGCGAAGTCGAGACCGGCGAGATTACCGTTGCGACGCGCACGGTGGAAATAGACGACGTGAATGTTAAAGAAGGCGAAGTCATCGCGTTGTTGGATGGCAAGCTAGTTGTTTCATCGAAATCCGTCGAAGAAGGTGTGATGGCTTTTCTTAAGAAAGCCAAAGCCGATGAACATGAACTCATCACGCTGTATTACGGCGAAGACTTTAGTCAAAGCGCTGCTAATCGGATTGTGGACGTGGTGCGCGAGGCGTATCCGAATCAGGAAATTGAATTGCAGGATGGCGGGCAACCGCATTATCAATTTATTATCTCTGTTGAGTGATGTCATTGTTCGGCATCGTTACAGACTCAACTTGTGATCTTCCCCAATATCTCATTGAACAATACAACATCGAAGTTGTGCCATCCATTTTGATTCTCGAGGGACAGGAATATTTGGATGGAAGCAGCATTTCCCGCGATGAGTTTTATAAACGCTTGCCTAATTTCAAAACGCATCCGACCACCGCCGCGCCTTCGATTGGAGAATTTGCTAAACGCTATCAAAAATTATTGGATAACGGTTGCGAGCACGTTATTTCTATCCACGCCGCCGGTCCGCTGACTTCAATGGTCAGCACCGCGCAGCAAGCCGCGAAAGAATTTTCGGATCGTGTAACAGTCATTGATAGTTTGTCGCTTTCACTTGGACTAGGCTTTCAAGTGTTAGCCGCCGCTGAATCCGCTGAAAATGGACTCGAAGCCGCGCTCAATGCAATCGAATCGACTCGTAAGCGTCTGCGCGTGTTTGCCGCCTTGGACACGATGGAATATCTACGACACAGTGGACGCGTTCCAAGCTCGATCGCGTTGTTGGGAAGCCTGTTAAGCATCAAGCCAATCATCGAATTGGCAGATGGCGAAGTCAAAGCCATCCGCGCAGTGCGGACAACAAAACAAGCGAATGCGCGCATGATGTCTTTTATGCGGACGAGTGGAACTCTCGAACGTCTTGCCATTTTGCATACCGGTGCGGAAGCGCGTGCCCGCGAATTTCTAAATCAGATCATGAATGAAATGAGTCAATCCTTGCCGCGCGATATTTTGATGGTCAATGTGACCACGGTGATTGGCACGCATGTTGGCCCGAATGGCTTGGGCTTTGCGGCGGTGAGGAAGTAAACGATTCTAAGTATATCGAGCAATATATGAGAAAAATTTGTCTATTGATATTAGTTGGACTTTTCTTAGCAGGATGTGCACCGAAATATCCCACTTTGTTTGAAGATCCTGTTTGCGAGCCTCCTTGTTGGCAGAATATCACGCCAGGTGTTACAACAAAACAGGATGCACTCACAAAGTTACATGATATTTACCCTGCAGACAAACAGGTAATTGATCATAACAGCTCAGGAACAGGATTTGATGATTATATTTCGTTTTCGCCTTATAACGATTTTTCTCTATTAGGAGAAATAGAAATATCGAACAACCGGGTCTCTATGATTGATTTTGCGATTTACACAAAATACACAGGAATTAGATTGGATCATTCGATAGAGTTGTTTGGTATACCGCAAAATATTCTTGTGATGCAATACGGCGAGTATGATCAAGTAACGTTAATCAATGCTCAAAAAGGAACTTCTTTTGGCTATAAACTTTTTGGTAATGAGAGTGTGACCTCAGCAGAAATAGGTCCTAACACGGAAATTCGTGAGATATCTTTTTTTGATCCGAGTCAATATCAACGAGTAATGGATTCGGAAGAATTCAACAGTTTACAACCATGGAATGGATATGGAAGTTTCAAAGATAAATATTTACCGACCGCCGCGCCATGAAAGCATGTTTGTCTTTGGATATCTTTCTATTCCCCATGATAAAATACTCCCATGCAATCATCCTTGGAGAAACTCCGTAAATTCTTCCGCCTCGAACACGAGAACGGATACAGCAACACCGCCATTATCGGCGGCCTGGCAAAGATGCTCGATTTCTGGGAAGCTGAAGCGCGCGCGGATGGCATCAACGAAGAAGTGATTCAAGCCGTCGAGCAGAGACTCCGCTCGTATGACGGACTCAGCCAGCAGTCTCGCGCCGACGCGTTGAAAGGCTTGTGGAAGCGAATCGGCGATACGTATCCTGAAACTCAACAGAGACCACAACAAAGGCCGCAGCAATCCCAACCCAGACCGCGTCCCGCGCAACAGCCATCTCAACCAACGACGGAACAACCCAAACCGCGCAATGAGCCTCAAGCAACTGAACCGCGTCATCAAGAACAACCTAAGCCGCGACCTGCGCCCACACCGCGCGCTGAATCAGTTCCCGGCGCAAAACACAGTCAAACACCAGCCGCGCTCAATGCGCCATTGACGGTTCTTCAAGGCGTGGGGCCGAAACACGCGCAAACCCTCGCCGAACTTGGAATGCAAACGCTCGGCGACATGCTTTATTATTTCCCGCGCCGTTACGAAGATTATTCGCAACTCAAGCCGATCAAGAGTTTGTGGTATGGCGAGCAGATAACGGTGATCGGCACAATTCAATCCGTGCATACGCGTCCGATTCGCGGCGGTTCATCTTCCATCATCGAAGCCATTCTGAGCGACGGCACGGGTGCGCTGCGACTCTCGTGGTTCAATCAGCCGTGGATGGCGAATCGACTCAAAGAAGAAATGCAGATTTCCGTTTCGGGAACGGTCGAGCAATATCTTGGTCGCCTTGTGATGAACCAGCCCGATTGGGAACCGGTGGACATCGAGCATCTGCACACCAATCGCATCGTGCCCATTTATCCGCTGACGGCGAAGATCACGCAGAAGTGGCTTCGAAATTTAATGAATCAAGTCGTCACCTATTGGGCGCCCGCCGTGGTTGACTCATTGCCCGAGTCCACGCGCCAAGATGCGCGGCTGATGCCATTGGGACAAGCATTACTGCAAGCTCATTTCCCCGATACGCAAGATTCTTTGAAGACCGCACGCGAACGCTTGGCCTTTGATGAAATTTTCTTTTTGCAAATGGGCGTATTAAGACAGAAGCGCGATTGGAAACAAGTGGAAGCGCGCCGCTTCACTTTCTCGGACGAGTGGCTGGGTGCGCGTTTAACGAATCTGCCTTTTACACTGACCAATGCTCAGCAACGCGCTGTCACCGATATCCGCGCGGACTTTGATTCCGGCAAGCCGATGAATCGACTCTTGCAAGGCGATGTCGGTTCGGGCAAAACAGTGGTTGCCGCGTTAGCCGCCGCGATGATCACCTCGAATGGCGCGCAAGCCGCCATTATGGCTCCGACTGGTATCCTCGCTGAACAGCATTATCGCAGTTTCATCAATCTACTCGCGGGCGAAAACGGAATTATCCAACCAAATGAGATTCGCCTATTAGTCGGCGACACAGCTGAGTCGGAGAAGGAAGCGATCCGCAACGGACTCGCCGATGGCTCAATCAAAATTGTTATTGGGACTCATGCTGTCATTGAAGCACCAGTTCAATTCAAAGATTTGCAGTTCGCAGTCATTGATGAACAACATCGCTTTGGCGTTGAACAACGCGCCGAACTTCGTTCCAAGGGAACCAATCCGCATTTGCTGGTGATGAGTGCGACGCCAATTCCGCGTTCGCTCGCGCTGACCGTTTACGGCGATCTCGATTTATCAATCATGGATGAGATGCCGGTCGGTCGGCAACCCATCAACACCTATGTGCTTCGTCCGCAAGAACGCGAGCGCGCTTACACGATGATCCGCGGACAAATCAAAGAAGGACGACAGACTTTTATTATTTATCCGCTCATTGAGGAAAGTGAAAAGCTGGATAATCTGCGCGCCGCAGTGGATGATTACGAAGTTTTATCGAAGGAAATTTTTCCCGATCTCAAGCTTGGACTTTTACACGGTCGTATAAAGCCCGATGAAAAAGATGAGACCATGTTTAAGTTCCGCGATAAGCAATATGATATTCTCGTTTCGACGACGGTAGTTGAAGTCGGCGTGGATGTGCCGAATGCAACCGTGATGCTAATCGAAGGCGCGGATCATTTCGGCTTGGCGCAACTGCATCAATTGCGCGGCCGCGTCGGACGCGGCTCGGAACAATCGTATTGCTTGTTGATTCCCACGCATGAAGACGCGACCGAGAACGAACGTTTGCAAGCCATGGCGCAATCGAACGATGGCTTTGTATTGGCGGAACTTGATCTAAAGCAGCGCGGTCCCGGAGAATTTCTCGGCACGCGTCAATCAGGTTACGCCACCGGCTTACGCATGGCAAGCATCACCGATGTGGCGTTGATCGAGAAGGCGCGCGACCAAGCGCAAAAAATATTTAAAGACGATGAAGACCTTCAGAAGCCCGAACATGCTTTGCTGGCGGAATCTTTGCAGAGATTCTGGGGCGCAAGCAAAGGGGATGTTTCTTAAACAAACACTCAAAAATTATCATCTTCTATTTATTGGTAAATGCTATAACATTGATGCTGTAATGAATGCGACATTTTCGCGTCGAGACTTTTTTAAATTAAGCGGGCTGGGTTTGATGGGCTTGTTTACGGCAAGCCTGCCGCTTCATTCCTTTTTCGATGACATCTTCGACACTCAACAAGGACGCGTGCTCACGCGTTTGCTTTGGACGTATGACCAGCCATCCTTCAAGGGCAATCAGGTCAAAATGTTTTGGCGCGATCTGGTCATCCCGATCACCAATGTCACCATCTGCGACGATGAAACCGCTTATAACCGAGTTTGGTATCAAATCGGCGATGAAGGCTATGCTTATTCGGGCGATATTCAACCGGTGCAAACAATTTTGAATACGCCCACGTTGGATATTCCAAAGAGCGGCGTCCTCGGCGAGGTCAGCGTGCCGTTCACCGATGCGTTGGATGAGCCCGATAATTCATCGCCGTTTGGATATCGGCTGTATTACGATAGCGTATATTGGATCAATTCTGCGATGACCAATCAACACGATGGTAAGATTTGGTATCAAGTCCTCGACGATAAATGGAACCAACTGTATTATGCGCCGGCCGAACATCTTCGCATCTTGTCGGACGATGAGCTGGCTCCGCTATCGGTGAATGTTCCCGAAGCCCAAAAGCGAATCGAAGTGCATTTGAACGATCAGTTGTTGTTCGCTTATGAAAACGATGATCCGGTCTTCGTCACGCGCGTGGCGAGCGGAGGCGTCTTCAGCGATGGAACCTTTAGCACGCCGACCGGTTCCTTCACCACCTATCATAAACGTCCGACTCGTCACATGGCGGCTGGCGATATCACTTCCGATGGATACGATTTGCCCGGCGTGCCGTGGGTGATGTATATTACCGAAAGCGGAATTTCTTTACATGGCACTTATTGGCACAACGACTTCGGTCATACGCGTTCACATGGCTGCGTAAACTTGTCGCCATCCGCGGCGAAATGGCTGTTCCGCTGGACAAACCCGGTCGTCGCGCCGACAGATGCGTTTGCTTATGACATTTTTCATCGCGGCACACAAGTGCAGATTATGGAATAGAGATGGAACGTCATTGCTTCGCTTTACTCGCAATGACATAATAAAATTATGAAACCCAATATTGATTTATCTCGCCGTGATTTTCTCAAACTTTCCAGCGCTGGTTTGCTCGGATTGTTTTTATCAGACCTACGTTTTGAAAAAGCCTTCGCTGAATCGGTGACGCAAGCGCGCGCCGCGTTCAGCGGAATTCAATTATTCGACCAGCCGTCTTTCACTGCCAAGCAACAATACATCTTCGACCGTGATGAAGTGGTGAATGTAACCGGCGAGCAGGATGGCGATTTTGGATTCGGAAACCCATATGATAAAACGTGGTTCCAAATCAACGGCGGCTACGCCTACTCCGGTTATTTTCAACCGGTGGAAACGAATTACCAGCAGCCGGTTTATCAAATCCCAACTGCTGGACAATTGGGTGAGATCACCGTGCCGTTCAGCGATACGCGAGTCGATTCTGCTTATTGGGCGGATCATGCTTATCGCGTCTTTTATCGGACGACGCATTGGGTTACAGGTGTGGAAATTAACAAATACGAGAAAACAATTTGGTACAAAATCTACGACAGCCATTTGCAGGCCTCGTTTTTCGTCTCGGCACAGGATATGCGCCTCGTCCCGGACGATGAGTTGACTCCGCTTTCCCCAAATGTTCCCGACGACGATAAACATATTTATGTGGATACCGATACGCAATTGGTCACAGCCTTTGAAGGCGATCAATCGGTTTTGATTGCGCGTTGTTCGAGCGGAGGCAAAGGCACGCGCACGCCGCCCGGAGATTATGCAACCTTCCATAAAGGTCCGACGATTCACATGACCAATGACGGCGCGGAAGGAGCCGGTCCCGGATACGATTTGCCGGGTGTGCCGTGGGTTAGCTTTTTTACGGGAACAGGAATTTCATTTCATGGAACTTATTGGCACAATGATTATGGCCGACCGCGCAGTCATGGTTGTGTGAACTTGACTCCGGATGATGCAAAATTCATTTATCGCTGGACCAGCCCGCTCGTCCCGGTTGAGACGCAATATCTTTATCTGCCGGGCTCAGGCACAAAAGTCAACGTTGTCTCAGCGAATTCATAAGGAATCATCATGACCAAACAAGCTTTGTTTGCCGGTCTAGTTATTGACGAGAATGATCGCGCAGTTGAAACCGCAATGGTCGGCGATGAACCGTTTTATGTCGTGGACGACGCGGGCTTTCGTCGTCACATTCCAGCCGGAGATGTAGATCGTCAGGTGTTGACTCACATGCAGGAGATGATGAAGGGCAGTGAAGGCTTCATCTCGGAGAAAGCGGCGCAGATGCTGGGGCAGGAAGACATCTTCACCAAAGCGTTGATCGAGAATCAACTCAAGAACATGGATCAGCAATTCGATGCGTTGATGCAGCAAGGCATCCCCGAAGAAGGCCGCGCTTATTTGGGAATGCTTGGTTTCAAAGTAATCATCAATGTGCATGGCGAGGTGATAAAGATCGAACAGCCAAGTGCGGCGGATGATGAAGGCGGAGAAGAATAATTGTGATATAAGCAAGAGGGAATGGATGCATTTGATATGATAGATGATGGCAATCTTCGCGATGAGATTTACGCCAATATGCAATTGAAGACCACCGATGAATTATTGAGAATTTGGGAGGAAAATGACCATGAAGAATGGACGCCCCTTGCTTTTGATTTAATAAAGCAAATATTATTTCAGAGGACTGGAGTATTGCCGGATGTTCCGGTATTTCATAAAAATATAGGAAAACAAGTTAAAAATAAAACATTTATAAAGCATCCCAAAAATAAACTGTTACAAATAACGGGTATTGCTTATGTTGTTATATTTATTATGTTCATTATTTTTAATCCAACTGGAGAAAATGGTCATAACAATATAATTGGCGATTTGTGTATTTTAGGCATTGGTATAGGTTTTGCAATAATGTCTGTATTTTCATCGTACCGTGCGTGGACTATGGATTCAAAAAGTTATAGACGTTGGACCGAAGATCAAGCACCGGCAATGCCGACCTGGTTAAAAAAATTCGGGCAATCTTTCAGCTCTTTATATCCTGACTGGTTTGTACTTTGGAGCGCTAGACTTGTCTATCCGCTATTTTATTTTTTAGGTCTTCTGTTTTCTTGTGTGGGCTTGATTTTGCTTATAACACTTTTTAGGTAGTGCGGTGATTCTATAAATCAAGGTGAATATTTTGGAAAACCCAGAACATAAATCATCGCTTCAAAGTTTGCCGCGCAACATTTGGGCGGTCACCATTGCCTCCTTCTTCACCGATGTTTCCTCGGAGATGATCTTCAACCTTGTTCCGCTTTATCTTGCTAATGTGTTGGGCGTTGGCACCGCCATCATCGGATTGATCGACGGCATCGCTGAAACCACTGCCAGCTTGATGAAAGTTTATACCGGTTCGCTTTCCGACAAACTCGGTCAGCGCAAATGGCTGGCAGTCGCGGGATATGCGCTTTCCACCATTTCCAAACCTTTTCTTTTTATCGCGACGACTTGGGAAGCGGTGCTCGGCGTCCGGTTTTCGGATCGGCTCGGAAAGGGAATCCGCACCGCGCCGCGTGATGCATTGGTGGCAGATAGCATTGACGAAAAACAACGCGGACTCGCCTTTGGTGTTCATCGCGCGGGCGATACCGCCGGTGCTTTTCTCGGAATTGGATTTGCCGCGCTGATCGTTTGGTTGACCGAAGCGAATGGCATTGACCTCACGCGGCATACATTTCAAATCGCGGTGCTGGCTAGTTTCATTCCGGCTGTGCTCGGCGTATTGGTGCTGATGGGCATGGCAAGCGAAGTCCCGATGAAGACCAAACGCGCATCAGCTCTTCCATCATTGGAAGGACTCGACGCACGCTTCAAACTTTTCTTGTTTGTAGTTTTGCTTTTCACGCTGGGCAACTCATCTGATTCCTTTATCATTTTGCTTGGACAAAATCGCGGACTGGATATCTTCCAAATTATGTTGATGTTGATGACATTCAACTTCATCTACGCTTCATTATCGGGCCCGCTTGGAGCGTGGTCGGATCAGATCGGCCGCCGCAGACTCATCATCGGCGGATGGATCGCTTACGGCTTGGTTTATCTCGGTTTGGCTTTGTCGAAAGCGGGCTGGCATGTTTGGGTTCTCTATGCGTTGTATGGAATCTATTACGCCGCGACGGATGGTGTGGGTCGCGCACTGGTAGCTGATTTTGTTCCGGTCGAAAGACGCGGCGCCGCATACGGACTTTACAATGCCGCCATCGGCATTACTGTGCTGCCGGCTTCCGTGATCGCAGGCGTATTGTGGCAAGGCATCGGTTCGTGGACCGGCTTCGGCGCAAGCGCGCCATTTTATTTTGGTGCGGTATTAGCATTGCTGGCTGGGGTATTATTTTGGCGGCTGGTGCCATCAAAGTAATATCTTATCGGTAAAAGGAGCGAGTTATGAAAACCGTTTTGAACATTGTCGGCGTACTGTTGCTTTTGCCGGGAATTATCTTTTTCTTACAAGGCATCAACGTTCTACCAGGCAGTATGATGACTGGCGAAATTCAATGGGCTATCATTGGCGGCATTTTAATTATCATTGGCGCAGGCTTGCTCTGGTTTGCAAATCGTCGGCGTTAATCATTTGATATTTACGGGGCAGCATAAGAGAATCTAAAAATGAGAGCCGATAACCCAATCCGCAACTTCGATCCGCGCAGACTGGCACATTATGAAAAAGAAAATTATGTTGCCTATTATCAAAAAGATTGGATTAAACTTTTGCGCGTCTCAGTGGGACTTGTCAAAGAATCTTTCGGTCTTTCGTGGCTTCAAGCAATCTATGCCGCGTATCTTGTGGCACGTGCCGAAATTGCCTTTGCGCCATTTCCAGAGAACGATATTCCCAAGGCTGAAGTGTATATGCGCCGGTTTTATCAGTGCATCAAGAATATCCATCGTGAAGAGTTCGATGTAACGCGCGCTGCTAAGCTTGAAGTCAATTGGTGGATCGTCCACCGCAAATTATTTGGCAACTCCGAGAATCAAGAATTGATCGAAACCTTAAAGAATCTTTATGCCGCAGCGTATGGCGTTGAATCAGCAAAAGTGGAAGAAGCGGCATCGTTGAGAGCTAAAGGTATGTTATATTCTGATCTGTGGGTGAACGCGGGCAAACTGAAAGATAGTCCACTGCTCGTGCAAGAAGAGGAAGCATTATACAATTCGTATGCGGCGTTGAAGAAAGCAATATGAGCGATCTTCCAAAAGATATTCATCAGCAACTAAGAGAATTGCTCGACGCAAACGGTGCAATTTATCGTGTCGTCGAACATGAGCCGGAGGGCCGCTCGGAGTTGATCGCCAAGATTCGCGGCAATCGTCTTGAGCAAGCCATCAAGTCTATGGTGGTGCAAGTGCGATTGAGCAAAAAAGAAAATACCTATTGCCTGGCGAACATCCCCGCCGATTGCCGCGTGAATTTCGATGGGATCAAAAATTATTTCAACGCAGCGAGCGCGGCGATGGCATCGCGCGAAAAAGCCGAGGCATTGACCGGATGTGTCATCGGCGCCATCCCGCCTTTCACTTTCAACGTTCAATTGATTCTTTTGGCAGATGCGCTGATTCAAGAAAATGAAGAAGTGGTTTTCAACGCGGGAAGACTTGATCGCTCTATCTTTATGAAATCCGCTGATTATTTTCGGATTGCAAAGCCGCGGTTGATGAATATTGCGCTGCGCGCTTGAAGCGAAAATATCTCAAATGAAATTGAAACTCCTGTCGTTGTTTGCTGGGTTGCTTTTCGTCGCTGGAGTTTTATTACAACTATCGCTTTCAGGCGCCATGATGTGGGTTGAGCTGGAAGCCAGCATCTATGGAACACAAATACCGGGAGATAGTTTGAAATTAAATTGTCCGCTTATGATGTCGCCATCCGAGTCGAGGATTGTTACTGCAACCATCACGAACCCTCTGAATCAACAAGCCGAACCTATGATTACAGCGGAGATCAGCAAAGTTGGAGAGCTGCAAACCGTAAGCCGATTTTTATCACTCGCGCCGCGTGAGACTCAAACGATTCAATGGCCGGTGAATCCCTCCGATGTAATCTTCAACAGGCTGATCTTGGTGAATGTTATCCAAGGACGTTACAACGATCTCGATTTGCAACACGGTTTCTGCGGCATTCTTATATTCAACATTTTCAACCTGACGGGCAATGAATCATTTGACTTGCTGTTTATCGGCGGCATTATATTTATCATCGTAGGCGGAACACTTTGGCGGCGGATCCAGGAGCCGCTCGACGACGCGGCTGATCAAACACTCAAAGCTTGCGGAACGCTGGCTGGAGTCACCACGTTGGCATTGCTCTCGGCCCTGCCGCGTTGGTGGGGTCTGACTTTATTCCTCGATGCCTTCGCGTTGATCATGCTGAGCGTGATCTTTACCGATTTCCTGCTCTTTCCCCAATACCAGCGAAATTAATTAATCCATCGCATCATTTCATCAAGTGGTATTTGAATAACTGCACATTTGTGCTAAGATTGGGAAAATTTGGAGAGATGATGAACCTGACCTTGACCGCTCGCCCGCCGTTCAATTTTCTTTCTGTTGTCAATTCGCACGGATGGATTCAACTGGCTCCGTTTCGATTTGATGAACACAGCCAAAACCTTTTTTATACTGATAGTCTTGCGAACGGCCGTGTCGTCGAATACCGAATCACAGAATCATCGAGCGGTGTAAAAGTCCAAACACAATCACTCAATAAAATTGAACAAAACGAGGTCAAAGAAAAAGTTATGTGGATGTTCGGACTCGATCAGGATTTTTCTTCGTTTTACAAAGCCGTAAGTAAAGAGCCGAAACTTCGCAATACGAAAAAACTTGCGCGCGGACGCGTGCTCCGTTCGCCGACATTTTTCGAAGATGTGATCAAGACGATTCTCACGACGAACACGTTATGGGCTGCGACCAGGCGAATGAATCTCAATCTCATCGCGGCGTTTGGCGAATCGTTATCAGACACTGATCAAAAAGCGTTTCCCACGCCGGATAGAATCGCCGCGTCCAGCCCCGAGGTCCTGAGAGAGACGGTGCGAGTCGGTTATCGCGCAAAAGCGTTGCATGAATTAGCAGTTCAGGTTGCATCGAAGCAATTGGATATCGAGTCATTCAAAACATCTTTGTTGACCACGCTCGATCTTCGCAAAGAGTTGATGAAGATCAATGGCGTTGGTCCGTACGCAGCCGCGAACCTGTTGATGATTTTGGGACGCCACGATTTCATCCCGATTGATTCGTGGGCGTTGAAAGTGGTTTCCAACGAATGGTATCGAGGCAAGCCGGTGACGCCGAAACAGGTTGAAAAGAGATTTGAAAAATGGGGCGAGTATAAGGGCTTGGCGTATTGGTTTTGGGATTGGGATTTGAAGTATAGTTGAGGCTGAATGTACGAGCATCGCAAACAACCACTGGCAAGCCGACAAGTTTTTGTTCAGCGCGTGCTGACCAATGGACTCATTGGTGCGGCGATGATTTTGATCGCGCTGGGCATTGGCATTCTTGGTTATCATTTCTTTGAAGGATTATCATGGATCGACTCATTATTGAATGCATCCATGATTTTGGGCGGCATGGGACCGGTGAACCAATTGCAAACCACGGCGGGAAAATTATTTGCTTCATTCTACGCGTTGTTCTCCGGCGTGGTCTTCATCGCGGCGATGGGTGTATTAGCTGCGCCGATCTTTCATCGCTTCCTGCATCGTTTTCATCTTGCGGATGAGATATGACGGACGAAAAATTTCTGCATTTTCTCGATCAACCCATCGAAGTGAACTTCGATAAACCGCCTGTGCATGAAAAGACGCCGCATTGCCCGGACGGATTTATTTGGGAAGAGAAAAAGTATCGTGTGACTGAAAAAATTTCCGAGTGGAGTGACTTCACCCGCCGCGGACGCGCAGCGCGCAACATGCAGCCAGCTCACGCGGAAGTTGCATCCAGCCGCGGCTCGTTGAATGTGGGACGCTTCTTCTTTCGCGTGCGCGCCGACACGGGACAAGTCTTTGATTTATATTATGACCGCGCCATGAAGAACATCGATGAACGCAAAGGTCAATGGTTTGTGTATCGGGAATTAGCTTTTTGATCCCGAGTGAACCATATGATTTTCAATAGTTCATACAAAAGCCGACAAAAAATCTGAAAAACTACTTATATGATTTGTAGTATCAAATCTTCTCTTAACTTGATTGAAATAGGATACCTCACTTACGGGATATGGCCTACCTTCTGAATAACTAATTGTTTTCCGCCTATCATTAATAATTAATCTAAGATAATTTTTTGCAAACTGAGATCGGGTAAATTCTTCGTCGGGTTTTCTAGGTAATAACTCAGGATCTTTTACCCTAACATCAAATAAAGTTCTATATTTTTTTAGCTTTACGTTAATCGAGTTTTTTCTAACGATCCTTTTGTTTCCAAGTGCCCAAGTCTCAATGCAGAAATGTTGAACAACAATTCTGATATCAATTCCTTTACTATTTCCATTTACATAGTCAGCTATTTTTTATATTTTTGTTCCTTAGTAATTTCGTCTGAATCTACTGAAATCACTAATCTGTTAAAGTTTGAATAAGCTAAAATATCCTCGATTGCGTTGTCAATGGCTGAAAATATAGCGGGATAGCCACCCGCCGTAAATACATAGAAGTTATTTTCGTTAACTTTTTCGACCGAATCAATCAAGGTTAGAGAATTGTTTACGGCAGGTATCCAATTCTCGTATATTATTTTTAGTTGTGTACAATGCTTTCTGTAAATTGCAATGAAAGGTAGG
>JBAUMB010000122.1:0-7475 GCA_049578465.1 Anaerolineales bacterium | reverse complement strand
TAATATTACTAATATCAAAGGCGAATTAAGAATTCTTAGGCTTATCAATGATGACTCGGATTTGACACCAGTGGGAATAGAATATATTAGAAAATATTTTGGCCCTTTCGTTGTTAAGGCGGTTGAAGTACGAGTTCAGGGTACGGTTACAGCAGGCCCTGAAAAAAACCTCTTTGCTGATCTTGCTACTCTCGATATTCCTTCTAACCATAAGGAGAAGATTCCTAATGTATCACCGGAGAAGAACACTTTTGCTTTAATAGTGGTTGGGCAAAGTATGCTAGAGTTAGGTATTTATCCTAATGATCTTGTTATTATAGAACATCGGGATGAATTATGGACGCCTGAACGTCAAGACCTTATAGTTACTAAATATCTACCTCATATTCCTAAGAAACGAATGTCCGATTCTGTTGGATCTGATGAATATGTCGGCCCAGTGTTAAAAGTTTATGCAAAGAGATTCGGTGAGACTGGGGCAGAATTGGAAGCTATATTGGGGTGGAGACGCGGTAATGAAAGGAATCGTCGTGTTATCAAGGCGGATGACATAAAACCAATTGGTAAAGTTATAGGGCTTTACAGGGACTTTAAAAAGTACGTAGCTCGCTAAAAAATCAATAACACATACTAATTCATAAAACACACACACGTGTGTACATAAACAGGAGAAGGTCGTTATCTGGACAGAAATAGAACATAGGTTCTATACTTGCAAATATAGAACATAAGTTCTATGTTTCTGGAGATGCCTATGTCCGAACCCGAATTTTACTTCCTCTGTTTTTGTCTTACGCTAGTAGCCTTAGTAGCCCTGGGAAGCGATAAAGATACTATCATCTTAAAGGCTCTATCTTTATTTACTCCTAAGATTGATATTCTAACGATTATTGCAAAGTTATGTAAAATAATGTTGCATCGACACTCCAGAAAAGAATCGTACTATGCCAAAAGAAAGAACAAGCCATCTTAAATAGTTTTGTGATAAGCCTCTCAGATTTTGGTGACTCGTTGATTGTAAAATTGTATGTTTTTACGAATAGAACCTTGAACTGCTAGGTTAAGAGTATAAGAAATGATTTCAATCTCGCTCGACAATACCAACGCTCGTGATGACATTTATCGCTTGCCATAAAAAATAATTCGTCCTATACTCTACGGATTGGAGTTTCCATGTCTGATACCGACACTTCGCCTTCGCTCAGTGCAAGCCTTGCTAGCCTTCAATCTGCAATCGAACCGTATCTTCCTTTGGGCCGCTCGGGGCTGTTGCCAGCCTTGCATGCGGCTCAAAATATTTATGGGTGGATTTCCGAACCTGTCGCAACCGAAATTGCCAAATCCCTGCGTGTGCCGCTTGCGGATGTGCATGGCGTCATCGAGTTCTACACTCTTTTCTACAACGAACCGGTTGGGAAAAAATTTATCCGCGTCTGTACGGATCAAGCTTGCGCGCTCAAAGATGCGGATGGACTCCTGAATCATCTTTGCGCTCATCACGGAATCAAGCCGGGTCAGATCACGCCGGATGGGGCGACCACGATTGAAGCGAGTCCATGCCTTGGGCTTTGCGAACAAGCTCCGGCAATTTTATACGGCGATGAAGCCGAAACAAATGTTGATTTAAAAACAGGCTCGTATGATCTTGGACGACCGCGATCCGTTGTCGGCGGATCACTGCGATTATTGACTGCCAATTGTGGAAATGGAATCACAACATCGCTTGAAAAATATGGCGAATATGCTGGACTCAAAAAAGCGCGTAGGATGAAACGCGAAGATATTATCAACGAGATCAAAGCCTCCGGTTTGGTTGGACGCGGCGGCGCGGCGTTTCCGACCGGTGTCAAATGGGAAGGCACATCAAAAGCAGAAGGCTCGCCAAAATATATTGTTTGCAATGCGGACGAGTCTGAGCCGGGAACGTTTAAGGATCGCGTGTTGTTGCTCGACGATCCGCATCGCGTGATCGAAGGCATGACGATTGCCGGATATGCCATCGGCGCGAGCAAAGGATTTATTTATTTGCGCGGCGAGTATCCATACATTTTGCCGGTGCTTGAAAACGCGTTGCGCGAAGCGAGAAACGCGGGCTATCTAAACGAAGACTTTGATATCGAAATCCGACTCGGCGCGGGCGCTTACATTTGTGGCGAGGAGACTGCGCTGTTTGAATCCATCGAAGGGAAGCGCGGCTTTCCGCGTGTGAAGCCGCCTTTCCCAACCACTTTTGGAGTCTTTGGCAAACCAACCGATATCAACAATGTTGAAACACTTTGCAATATCCCATTGATCATTTCCAAAGGCTCCAGTGAATATCGAAAGATCGGCACCGAAAAATCTCCCGGACCAAAATTGTTTTGCGTCTCTGGTGATGTGACCAAACCCGGAGTCTATGAAGTTCCATTCGGCGTGACTTTGCGCGAATTGCTTGAAATGGCTGGCGGCGTTGCGAACAAAAAGAAAATGCAAGCTGTTCTATTCGGCGGCGCGGCCGGAGCGTTTGCAACGTCGGCGCATCTCGATGTGAAGCTGACCTTTGAAGATTTGCGCGCGGCGGGATTGCCTTTAGGCTCCGGCGTGGTGATGGTCTTTGATGAGACGCGCGATATGCGCGATTCGCTGGCTCGACTCGGTCATTTCTTCGCACACGAGTCGTGCGGAAAATGTTATCCGTGCCAGATGGGATCGCAACGGCAAATGGAAATCTTGAATCGGATCGCCGCGGGAAAGATTCAAGAAGGCGATCTGGCGCGTCTGCAAGATGTCGGCTGGACAATGACCGACGCGTCTCTCTGTGGCTTGGGTCAGACCGCGGCGAGCGCGGTGATGTCTGCTATCAAGTTGTGGCCCGAAATATTTGATGAAAGTGATAATAAATCGGTTGCCAAAAAAGTCTCGAAGACAATAGCAAAGGTAAAACTGGCGAAGAAGACAGTTGCGAATAAGTCCAAGCCGAAAACGAAAGTTGCCAAGAAGCAGAGCAGGAAAACTGTTGCGAAGAAAAAGTCGTCGCGCAAGACGGCATCCAAGCGTTAGAGGTGATGTGACATGGCAAACGAAGTTTCTTTAACAATTGATGGACAACAAGTTTCTGTTGAACAAGGCACAACGGTACTAACAGCCGCCCAACAAATTGGAGTGGATATTCCTACGATTTGCTTCCACGATGCAACAACATCCAATGCGTTGTGCAGGATTTGTGTTGTCGAGGTTGAGGGACAGCGATTGTTGCAACCTTCATGTATTGTCAAAGCCGCGCAGGATATGAAAGTCCAAACGCGCAGTGAACGCGTAATGCGCGCACGCAGGACAATTCTCGAAATGCTGGCATCTACCATGGATTTATCCGACGCGCCTGCTATCTTAACGATGATGGAAGAATATGGCGCGAGCGCTGAACGATTCCCGGATGCTGAACGACGCGAGTCTGAAATCAAAGACGACAACCCGATGTATATCCGCGATTATTCTAAATGCTTATTGTGCTGGCGCTGTGTGCAAGTCTGCGCCGACGATGCACAATATACATTTGCGATCAACTTCAATGGTCGCGGCTTTGAAACGCAGATCGGCATGTTCTTCGATAAATCCATACCTGAAACAACTTGTGTTCTTTGCGGACAATGTGTAGGCGTGTGCCCGACCGGCGCATTGAAGCCGAAGCGCGAATTTTTATTGGAACAGGGAGTGAGTCCGAGTGAGATTAGTGTTATGAATACTGGACGTAAACAAAGGAAGGCGAGAGATGGTAAAGCCTGATCGTATAGTCACCACTACTTGTCCTTATTGCGGCGTGGGATGTAATTTACAGCTACACGTCAAAGATGATTTCATTTACAAAGTCACATCGCCGTTTGACTCGCCGGTCAATCACGGCAACTTATGCGTCAAGGGACGCTTCGGTTACGATTACATTTATCATCCGAAGCGCGTCACCACGCCATTAGTACGAAGATATTTGTTGGAAGGAAAACCGAAGCCAGCGGGACGCGAACAAGTTTTCGCGGTGAGCAAAGATGGGAAACCGATTCTCGATTCTCAAATCTCTAATCTCTGGGATTGGGTTGAAACCGATTGGGATACTGCGCTGAATTTTGTCGCGGATAACCTCGTGCGAATCTATCAGCGCGATGGCTCGGACGCCATGGCGGTTTATTGTTGCGCCAAAGCCACCAACGAAGATAATTATCTGATGCAGAAAATGTATCGTACTTTGTTCCGCACCAACAACGTGGATCACTGCACGCGTCTATGTCATGCCGGTTCGGTGGTGGCGCTTCAACAAGCGGTCGGTTCATCTGCAATGAGCAACACCGCTTCGCAAGTGATGATGAATGATGTGTTCATCGTCACCGGTTCGAACACAAGCGAGAACCATCCCATCATTGCGTTGCAGATGAAAGAAGCCGTTCGACAAAACGGTGCGAAGATGATCGTCATTGATCCGCGCCGAATTGACTTGGTTGACTTTTCCGAGATGTGGCTTCCGCTCAAGCCGGGGACGAACGTGCCGGTCTTCAGTGCAATGGCGCATGTGATTGTCAAGGAAGGGTTGGTCAACAACGAGTTTATTGCCAAGCGCACCGAAGGCTATCAGGAATTTGTCGAGTCATTGGAAAAGTTCACGCCCGAATATGCCGAAGAAATTTCCGGCGTGCCCGCCGAAGATATTCGCAAAGCGGCGCGCATGTATGCCACTGCGAAGAACGGCGCGATCTATTGGGGCATGGGCATCTCGCAGCTATCGCACGGAACTGCCAGCGCGCTGGCGCTGGTTCATCTGGCGTTCCTCACGGGTCAGATAGGGCGCGATGGCACGGGATTGAATCCGTTGCGCGGACAAAACAATGTGCAGGGCGCGAGCGACATGGGCGCTATGCCATTTCATTATCCGGGTTACATGCGCGTGGATAACGAAGACAATGCTAAAAAATGGGAAGCCGCGTGGCACGTCGAAGCGGGCGGGCTCTCGCGCAAATTGGGTTTGACCACCACTGAAATTTTAGGTCACGCGCATGAAGGCGGCGTGCGCGCGCTTTACATCATGGGCGAGAACCCGATGATGTCCGAGCCGAACCTTAACGAAACGCGCAAACATATGAAGGAGTTGGAATTTCTCGTGGCGCAGGATATCTTCATCAATGAGTCCGGCGCGTTTGCGGATGTGTTTTTACCTGCGACTCCGTTTGCGGAAAAAGAAGGAACGTTCTCGAATACGGATCGACGCGTGCAACGTGTGCGACAAGCTCAACAGCCGCGTGGCGAGTCGCGACCGGATTGGAAGATCATCTGCGAT
The DNA here is from genome assembly GCA_049578465.1 of Anaerolineales bacterium. GTDB lineage: Bacteria > Chloroflexota > Anaerolineae > Anaerolineales > Villigracilaceae > Fen-1038. The sequence continues at coordinate 2,176 of JBAUMB010000122.1, read as the reverse complement.
TTGGCACTCCGCCTCGAGTCGAGACTTGGACGCGCTACCGTCAAATGGGATTATGCCAATCCCGAAGAAGTCCTGCGCGAGATGGCCAATGTGAATCAGGATTATGCGGGCATCACGTATGAACGCATTGACAAAGTCGGATTGCAATATCCGGTGCCAACGATGGATCATCCCGGCACGCCGACGCTCTTCAAAGAATCTTTTCCGCGTGGACGCGGCAAGTTCACGCCGTTGGATTATGTGCCTGTGAAGGAAGAACCCGATGATGAATATCCTTTCATCCTGACGACCGGACGTTTGCTCGAACATTGGCACGGCGGCACGATGACGCGCAACTCGGCATTGAATGAAATCTATCCTGAAGCGCGCGTCGAAATTCATCCCGCCGATGCGGAGATTCATGGAATCGAAAATGGAATGGCAGTGCGATTGCAATCGCGGCGCGGTGAGGTGGTGATGCGCGCCACCGTGACCGAAAAGACCACGATTGGCGTGATCTTTATCCCGTGGCATTTTGCCGAAGCCGCCGGAAATTTATTGACGAATGATGCGCTTGATCCGCAGGCATTAATTCCTGAATTCAAAGCCTGCGCGGTGCAGGTTTTTCCCGCACGAGAGAATGAGTTGGCGCATCCTGATGTGGTTTTGCAGAGAGGAAGGTATTAATTCACCACAGAGACACAGAGAACACGGAGAAGAAAATAAGACCTCCGAATTTTCGGAGGTCTTATAACAACTACTTTATTTTCTTTTTCAAGCCTCGAATAATCTTTTCCACTTCTTTTCGATCCCCATCGATGGTACCACCGCCTAGATCAAGATATTTTTGATAATCAGCAATAGTAGCGCGAAAATTCTTTTTCTTCATCCAAGCTGAAGCGCGATTGCGGTAAGCTTCTACTAAATCAGACTTCAGGCGGATAGCCTCTGTGTAGTCAGCAATTGCAGCGTCTAGATCGTCATTGTTTATATGTGCAACACCGCGGTTGTTATAAGAATTTTGTAGTTCTGGATTCTTGAGTTCAATTGAACGTGTGTAATCAGCTATAGCACCATCTAAGTCGCCTTTACTAGCGCGTGCAATACCTCGGCTGTTGAATGCCTGTGCGTAATTTGGATTGAGACGGATGGCTTCATCAAAATCTAAGATTGCATCGTCAAGATCGCTTTTGTGGAAGTGTGCGAAACCTCGACCGTTATAGGCATTGGCAAAATCTGGCTTGATGTGGATGGCTTTTGTGTAATCTTCGATTGCACCATCTGAGTCGCCTCGGTTCTCACACTGAAGACCACGATTGTAGTAAGCCTCAGCATATTTAGGGTTGATACGGATGGCTTCATTGAAATCTGCCAATGCACCTTGTTGATCATTATTTTCACCGCGGGTAGTGCCTCGATTGTTGAAGATCATAGCATCATCAGACTTTAAGTGGATGGCTTCATCAAAATCTGCTAATGCATTTTGCAAGTTGTGCTTATTGGAATAAACTACGCCTCGATTGTTATAAGCATCAGCATCATCTGGCCTGATGCGAATGGCTTCTGAAAAACAACGAATTGCCTCGTCAAAATTTTCGCTTTCAGCGAACACATAACCGCGTTCAAACCATTCTTCTGCGGTTAATTGATGAGTTTCAACTTGTGCTGCTTCATTAGCAGCCGATTTGTTGGTTTCGTTAATTTCCTGGGTTTCATGGCTCAATGGATGCAAACGAGCATCTTCTACTTCCACCTTTAAGAAACGATTGCGCAGCTTCTCCATTCCGTCAAAAAAGTAATCAGCGTAAAGGCGCAAGCCATTGAAATGATTAAGCTCTGCCAATTTTCCTGATAAAGCTTCAACGATTGTAGGACTTCCAAAATCAAAACCTTCCATCATTAATGGAATGATATTTCGTTTTTCATCTATCGCACATTCGATTTCACGTCGAAGCCAATCGCTGGGTTCATTGCATCGTTCTAATGCTGAGGGTGAAAGAATGACGAGGAAGTGTGCTTTTGCTTTTATGTTCTCGATGATAACTTTTTCAAAATCTCCGCTGTCAATGCTTTGATAATCAAAGAATACATCATACCCATGCTGAGTCAAATCTTGATAGACCGCCAGCGCGGTATAAAAATTTGTGCGGCGGTAACTGATGAAGACGGTCTTCTCGATGCGCCCCATATGTGGCTC
>JBAUMB010000121.1:0-28437 GCA_049578465.1 Anaerolineales bacterium | reverse complement strand
CGCGCCGCCGTTGATGGCGGATATATTCCATATGCACATCAAGTCGGTCAGACTGGAAAAGTTGTCGCGCCTGATTTGTATATCGCCTGCGGAATTTCCGGCGCGATCCAACATATCGTTGGCATTCGAGCCGCGAAGTTAGTGATCGCCGTCAATAAAGATGCCGAAGCGCCAATCTTTAAGGTTGCGCGTTATGGCGTGGTCGGAGATTTATTTACTTTTGTCCCAGCATTGACCGCGGCATTCAAAAAGAAATTGGGAAAATAAAGCCCGCCCCCTTCCAGCCTTCCCCCATTTTATTTGAAAATGGGGGAAGATGTCCGAAGGACAGATAGGGGCTAAGCAAAATAAAAACAGGGTTGCTTCTCAGCAACCCTGTTCGCCTGTAAAGCAATAGGTCTTATGAAATCAAAGTGACGTTGGCGGCTTGCAATCCTTTCGGTCCTTCTTCGATGGTGAACTCCACTTTCTGCTCAGGCTCGAGTTTTCGATAGCCTTCCATCTGCAACGCAGTGAAGTGGACAAACACATCCTCTCCATTTTCGCGGCCGATAAAACCATAACCTTTGGTAGCATTGAACCATTTAACAGTGCCAGTATAACGTTCGGACATCTTACTTTTCTCCTGCTGAAAAATTTATCCCTTACGGGACGCGGGAGCAAGATTATCATGTCCGTTTTCGTGTGTCAAGCCTGAAATTAATTTTCTTGCGAAGCGTTGCATATCGCGATGTTAAATGAATCCACGGCGGCGACCAACGCATTTGATACTTCGCATTGCGGATGATTTTCCGCAACTCATCCGGACCCTCGAACGGCTCCAATAAAACCAGCGATCTTCCCAACTCGAACGCGGCGTGCGCGTCCGAGCCGACCGTGCCAGCCAGATTATATTTTTTTCCAAACTCCATTGCGCGCCGATTGAACACCGGACGCATACAACGTGAGTTGTAAATCTCAATCGCATCCACCAACGGAATAATTTCCAACAAATCCGATTCTTCCCAGCCTCCGCTTCGCCATTCATCGAACGGGTGCGAAACACTGATGAACGCATTTTGATCTCGCAAACGTTTTATCGTTTCTACGGGCGAGAGCATTCTCGGAATTTCTTCTGTCACAAATGCCGCGAGGATTTCTCCGCGCGTCGTCATGATCTCCTCGCCAAGAATTACATGGTCAGGATCAATTCGTTGAGCGACAACCGCTCCGGCAATTGTGTTGTGATCCGTGACGATAACGCGATCAATCCCTTTTCGGCGGCAAGTCTCCACCAGCTTTCGCGGAGAAGTTAGTGAGTCTTTGGAAAAAATAGTGTGGCAGTGAAACTCAACACGCAACATATCCATAATTTTACTCGCAAAGAGAATGCCCCGATTTTCCTATTTCGTTATAAAATCATAGATATATGCATGAGGAGAAACGCTTTTACCAAAAGCCTTGGTTCAAGAGTCTTTTACTAGGGATTCTACTCCTTGGCGTTTATGGCTATGAACTTAAGTCTCAGGGCGGAATCATCAATCTTCCCGGCATTGTTTTCGATCTTGTTCTGCTCTTTTTCCTGATTCAAATCGCGGTAGCCTTCTGCGCTCAATTTGTGCTTCCCATCCACAAGCGCGGAGACCGCATAAGGGTCGTCAGCCGATTATGGCTCCACGCCATGGGCGGACACGGGCCAGCTATCTTTGTAAAAAACGGCCGTTTGGTTGAAAGCAAAAATGAGAGCGAGAAGAAAGGTCCCGGCGTTTTGTGGCTGGATACTGCCAGCGCGGTCGTGACTCGCACCGACACATCGCTTAAAAATTTTCTCGGACCCGGCGTTCACTTTACCGATGCAGATGAAAAGATCGCCAGCGTTATCAGCTTGCATACGCAAAGCCACAGAATAGGGCCAGAGAAGGATGATGATCCATTCAAACCTGAAAAGGATTATCTAGTTGTAGAGGAGTACAAAAAGGTTCATGATCGGCAGATGGCGGTGAGAGCCATCACACGCGATGGGATCGAAGTCGTGCCGAACATCAGCGTTACGTTTAAGATCGACGCGGCACCCGCCAAGGGAAAAGAAAAAGGATCGCGGTTTGGTTTCGATCAGGATGCAGTGGAAAGGGCCGCGCGTGGAGAAGGAATCAACGCCGGGTCCGGCAAAGAAGAACCGAAGCATGTCGCGTGGAATCAACTCCCTACTTTAATCGCGGCAGATCTGTGGCGGGAATATCTAAGCAAGTTTACATTGAATGATTTGTTCTCGGCAAGCCTTGTGCCGCCATCCGATGTCCCGCAACCCGAAGCGCCTGTTGAAAAAGAGAAAGCCCAAATTCCTGAACCAACGAAAATCGGTCTCTTCACCAAAGCGCTCAGGTTTTTTAACAATGGGTTTGAAAAGCGACTCAAAAAACTTATGCCCGAGGATGAAGCCACAGAAACAATAGCAATTGAAAAATTAGAGGGTGGAAAGAAAGCCGCCGATTCCAAACCACAGACCGCACTGCAAATCATCAATCAGATGATGAAGGCGCGCATGACACAAGCAAATGTTCCTGTGCTTGACGAAAGCGGAGGACAGCTAGAAGGATTTCGGCATAGTCAAGAGTTCACCACGCTCACTGAGCGAGGAATAAAAGTTTTCAGCGTCAGCGTGAGCGGATTACGTTTCAACAAAACAGTCGAAGAAGAGGTGGTCCGACAATGGACTACGAGCTGGCTGCTAAATGCCAAAGCAGATCAAAGCCGCATTGAACGATTGACTTCAGCCTATAATGTGCATGGCCGGCAAAAGGCATTACACGAACACGCGCTGACGTTGAGCGATGCGATTAACACTCCGCCAGATATCGCTTCTGCAGTCAAAGCTTTACTGCAACAAACGCAATCCGAAATAAGACTGAATGACCGCCTGCTTCGCCGCACTACCAGCGAGGTTCAAAACATAGACGATATCATCAACTGGATGGAATCCAAAGACCTATGAACGCAAAGGAGAAGAAGACCGAAAAGACTCCATCAGCCTGGAGCACAGAAATTGAACGCACGGGGAAATTATTCGACCAGTGGCTGGATTACGAACTGAACAGGTTCTTCGATCTATCTGTCTACGGTCCCAAATATCGTTCGTTGAGAATATCTATCCTGCGGGTGCTCATTGTTGTTTTTGTTTTCATTTTCAATATTGTTTTATACAACTATTTAGCTGAGCTCATTGGACAACAGACCACTCTTCCGTCGCTCGCCATTGTGGCCGCGCTGACTTTTCTGCGCCTGATATTTATTTTATTGATACCGGTTTACATTGCCATTGAAATGGCAGGAAATTATATTACCGACATTTTTGAATTAAAAGATCCTGGTGTTGCGTGGAAGTTCATCCGCGAAATATCGCTCAGTGGTGCGAGCGAGGTGCTTCACATCCGCGATGGAAAAATCGCAGAAGAGGATAAAGACTCGCCCATCGTTCTGATCGGCGGACCGGGTCGCCTCGAGGTCGAGTTTGATACGGCGGTTCTCTTTGAGAAACCAGACGGCACTCCCCACGTGATCGGACCTGCCGATATGAAGTCGGATGAAGAGAAAAAGAAAAAAGGCAAAGTCAAGATGGATGAAAAAGGTCCGGCAGTCCTTGAAGGTTTTGAACGTTTACGAGATCCAATCATCAACTTGCGCGATCAATATTTCGGGAACACAACTTCGGATGCGATCACGGTTGAAAGCCGCAGTCTGGATGGAATTCAAGTCAGCGCCAGCGATGTGCGCGTGGTCTTCAGCATTCACCAAAATGATGGCTCCGATTCGCAAAAGCTGGATAAAGAGAGACCTTATCACTACGATCCGCAAAGCGTTCAGAATCTGATTTATCAACAAACTGTGCAGGTGTTGCAAGGACCAAATCCATCTGGAGAACCTGGTGCGTGGACAGGTACCATGCGCGGACTCGTGAGCGGCTCCATCGCCGACTTCATGAGCCAGAATAAACTGGCTGAATATCTTGCCAGCATCAGCACGCCCGAAATCGAAGTACAGGCATATCGCGAAGATACAATTCTTTTTCAGACGATGCAATATTCCAGCCAGCTTCCCAACTCTGGGCCTGATAATATCGTCAAGCCAAAATTCCATCCGAGAACAGAATTAAGCGACCCCTTTATGAAATATACGGATGGCTTTTCCAAACGAGCTAGTGAGCGCGGCATGGACCTTCACTGGATCGGCGTTGGCACCTGGAAAATTCCCAACGAAATTTCCAGCGACATAATCAATGGTCGTCATATGGAGGCATGGCGCCTCAGCCGCGAAAACGCATTACGTTCCGATGACAATATACTCAATTCCATTTTGGATGAAGCATGTCTTAATGAAAAACTGCGGCTGATCCAAGATGTTCCATTTGCCGCTTATCAAAAAGATCAAACGAAATACGCGGAAAAAGAAAAAATCATCGAAGCGCTGTTATGGGATTTTTGGGAACAACTCGGTGATTCGCTTGATGATTACTATAAGAACAACATGCAAAACAATGAGGTGGAAAAACTTGAAAGAGCCATCTTGAAGATCGAAAAACTTCTTGGCATTCCCGGCGGCCAGCACATGGTCGGCGGAGGCAGTTTGAGCAAAGTTAAACTCAAACCATCCTCCCATCTTCCAGAGAATGCGCCGCCTGCTCCAGCTTCAAAAGCGGAAGACCAACAATACCGCCTCTTGCTGGCAAAACTGGATGGAAATTATAGAACCGCGGAAGCGATGATTACTAATGAATTAAGACGGTATCCGAATTTGATGCGAGAAGAAGCGATCAAACAAATCATCAAGCGACGTGAACGCCACGGTAAGTAAAAATAATCTATGATTCCCAACATTCTAATTTCCCAATCTGTAGAAATTGCCCGCGCACTTCAAACCAACCTCCCCATTGTCGCGCTCGAGTCAACCGTCATCACGCATGGACTTCCGCATCCGAAAAATATTCAATTGGCGCGCGACATGGAATCCGCGATCCGAGGTGAAGGGGCGACACCGGCTACCGTTGCATTGATCAACGGAAAGATTCGCATCGGTCTCACCGACGAGGAATTGGTGCGGCTTGCTGAAGCCAAATCTCCGCTGAAAGTGAGTCTCCGCGACTTTGCGACGGCAATTGTTAAAAAAGCCAGCGGCGGGACAACCGTTGCGGGCACAATGCTTGCCGCGCATCAGGCTGGCATCAAAGTTTTCGCGACCGGTGGAATCGGCGGTGTTCATAAAGAGAGTGCGTTCGACATCTCAACTGATCTGCAAGCGCTGGCCGAAATCCCGATGATCGTTGCCTGTGCCGGGGCAAAAGCGATTCTCGATTTGCCAGCGACTCTTGAATATTTGGAAACGATGGGCGTGCCGGTTGTCGGTTATCAAACCGATAAGTTTCCGGAGTTCTATTCACGCGATGGAAATTTGGATGTCAGTGTGCGGTTGGATTCGCCGAAAGAAATTGCAGAGTTCGCACAGTCGCATTGGTCGCTAGGATTGCACAGCGCGGTGTTAGTGACAAATCCAATTCCAGTAACGGACGCCATTCCAAAGTCAGAGATGGAACCGATGATTCATCAGGCATCCAAAGAAGCAAAAGAAAAAAAGATTCACGGTCAGGCATTGACTCCATATCTGCTTCAACGCATCAGCGAGCTGACCAATGAACGATCGTTGCGAGCCAATCTGGCTTTATTGTTGAACAACGCGCGTCTCGCCGCGCAAATTTCAAAAGCGATGGTCAACAATCAACGACACAGGATGATTTAGAAATGGAAAACAAATTCATAATGAGCGATGTTATAACGGCGACGCCTGAACAGATTTATAAAGCCTGGCTTTCGACGGACGGACACACAAAGATGACCGGAAGCCCGGCTGAGGTCGAGGGGCGCGTCAAAGGAAAATTCACCGCCTGGGATGGATATATTTCCGGCGAAACGTTGGAATTAAAACCTTATTCTCGCATCGTCCAAGCCTGGCGCACAACAGAATTTCCAGGGGGCAGTCCAGATTCTCGTGTGGAGATTTTGCTCGAATCAGTTAAAGATGGAACAAAGGTCACGTTTGTTCACTCTAATATTCCCGATGGTCAGGCCGATGATTACAAACAGGGCTGGCAGGATTTTTATTTCAAGCCAATGAAAAATTATTATTCAAAGTAAAAATCAATTTAACGCAAGGACGCAAAACCTAAAGTACACTCGCTTTACGTTTTATTTTTGCGTCCAATAATTCTTGCACCAATTGATCCGGCACTTGCACGGTGACAATTTCCCCGTGCACAGTTATTGCGCCGTTGGCATGAATCCATTCCTCAATAGTGACTTTCCTTCCCTTGATCTCTTTCACCTTTGCGCGAATTTCCAATTCAATTCCGAGCGGCGTAGGCTTGAGATAATCCACATGCAGAGATGCGGTCAGAAAACGAAAAGCCGGTTCGGTATCCATCGTGCGATTCTCAGCGCGATAAGCCGCGGCTGAAGCCGTTCCGGTTCCATGACAATCGATCAGCGAAGCAAGTAATCCGCCGTAAACATAACCGGGAATCGCAATGTGATAAGGCTTGGGCTGAAAATGACACACTGATTCATCGCCATCCCAATAACTTTTGATTTGATGTCCATACTCATTGAGCCGACCACAACCATAGCAATGAGACATGACATCCGGATAATAATCTTGAAAAGATTTATCGGGCATAATTAAGGCGTTCCAGGTGAGAGCGGAGTCTTCGTAGGAGTTGGAGTAAGCGTCGATACGAGAGTCGGCGTAACGGTCGGAGATGGAGGCGGGTTGCCTCGCACGATGAAGCGGCCGACTACTTTCCAATCTTCGCCCACAAAAATCTGAACTTCATAGTTCCCCGGTAACCATTCATAAGCTGCTGGATCCCAATCGGTAAATCCATAACCGCCTGTTCCGCCATCCCAAGGCCTGGTTTCCAAGTGAACTTGTATCCCGTCTCGATACCAGATACCCGTCCATTGTACGCCGGGCAACATTTTGTCATAAGAAAATATTGCATACATATGACCAACGGGGTTTTGAAATACCGTGGCAGGAGAAATAGCTGGATACTTGTTACCACTCGTTGTAAATTGCATTGGAGAGAATACTGCCTGCGGATTGGGAGTAATACTGCTTTGAAATAAAGCCAGAACCGGAAGCGGCAAAAACGGCGTAGACGTGGGAGTAAAGGTCACACTCGCATTTGGAGTTAAAGTAATGGATGGAGTTACAGTAATACTCGGTGTAAGAGTTATGGTGGGTATCAAAGTGATGGTAGGAGTCAATGTAATCGTCGGCGAGGGCGGAAAATATTCATACGCAACCGGCTCACCGAATACAGGCAACGCAATTGCGATGATCACTAGTATCAAAGCCAGTCCAAGCAAACGCCATCCGGCCGCAATGCGTTGGCGGCGCAGACGAAAGAATGTCATCTTGCGCGCAGCCTGAATGTCGCGAATCCCGCTCCATAAGCTGATCACCGCGATGACTAACAAGATCACTGCGATCGCAATGAATCCAGAATGAATATCCATACGCGGCATTATACTTCGTGTTGAAGATTACAAGCTTAAACTTAAAGATTTTGTGGTAAAACAGACTCATGACTGAACTGATCTTTCTCAAACTCGGCGGCTCACTCATCACGGATAAGACTCAGCCTTACACGGTTCGATTCGATAAACTAACAACTCTCGCAAATGAAATTCATTCGGCTCTTTCTTCGACGCCGAATCTGCGTCTCGTTTTGGGACACGGCTCCGGCTCCTTTGGGCATTATGCCGTCAAAGAACATTTAGCTCCCCACTCACCGAAAGATGCAGGCTACTGGCGCGGCTTTGCCGAGGTTTGGTATCGCGCATCGCAACTTAATCGTTACGTGATCGAAGCGTTGCATGATGCGAATATTCCTGTGATGGCAATCCAGCCTTCCGCTTGTATCGTTTCAAAAAACGGAGCGATTGAAAATTGGGATTTATCGTCGCTTGAATCGGCATTGAATGCGGGCATTGTTCCCGTTATCTATGGCGATATGGTATTCGATTCAGTCAAAGGCGGAACTGTGCTTTCAACAGAAAACTTGATGTTTTATCTCGCACATCGTCTTAAGCCGAAAAGCATTTTATTAGCAGGGATTGAAGCGGCAGTCTGGGCTGATTTTCCGGCGCGCCACCAAAAGGTCGAGAAAGTAACGCCGTCATCATATAAAGAATTAGCAAACAAAGTCGGCGGTTCGCATGGCGTGGATGTCACCGGCGGGATGAAATCCAAAGTTGAAGAAATGTTATCTCTCGTGAAGCAAATTCCAAATTTGAACGTGCAAATTTTTTCAGGCGAAGAATCGGGAAATACCGAGAACGCATTGAACGGTGCGATATCGGGCACGTTGCTTACATCGGATTGACCAGGAAATTAATTTACTTCTTCGGGTGCTTTGACCGATGAAATAAAAACATCTTCGAGAGTTGGAGCGACCCACTCGATTGAATTAACCTGAATGTTTTCTTTTATTAGCAATCGTTGAATAACATCTTTATATTCTTCAGCATTCGGCACCACGGCGTGAATTTGCGCCCCGTATAAAGCCACCTCATCAAACGGAATCTGATTGTTCTGCTGAGCTGATTTTAAAATTCGCACTGCTTTTTCAGGATCGGAAACGTTAATCTCAAGCACCTGACCGCGCATCTGCGTTCGCTTGAGTTCACTAACGGAATCGAGAGCCACCAATCGTCCGCCGCTGATAAAGCCCACGCGCTGACACAACTCCGCCTCATCCATGTAATGAGTCGTCACCAACACCGTGACGCCTTCTTTCGCCATCTGATAAATCAATTCCCAAAATTGTCGTCGGCTGATCGGATCAACGCCCGCGGTGGGCTCATCCAGAAAAACGACTTTGGGATGATGAACAATCGCGCAGCCTAATGCCAATCGTTGTTTCCATCCGCCGGACAAGCTGCTGGTCAGCGTATTTTCGCGTCCTTCCAATCCAGCCATTTGAATGATTTCCGAAATTCGTTGCCGCAATTCATCCGAAGACAAACCATGAACGCCGCCATAAAAACGAATGTTTTGCATGGCAGTCAAATCATTATACAAAGTGAACTGCTGTGACATATATCCCACATGCGCATGGACAGATTTGGTTTGTGTCGCGGAATTGAAACCGGACACAAACGCATTGCCTGATGTCGGCTTAATCAACCCGAGCAACATCCGAATCGTAGTTGTCTTGCCAGCTCCGTTCGGACCAAGCCAGCCAAATACTTCGCCTGCTTGGACATTGAAGCTGACGTCATCCACCGCCGTGAATGCTCCAAAACACTTCGTCAGATTTTGCACCGAGATTGGAGATTCGTTATTCTTTAGAGTGAACAATTCAGCGTTCATCGAATATCTCCGAGCATTGCATTCTGCTGAATGCTTTCCTGGTGACGACGAATTAAACTGATAAACGCTTCTTCCATGCGCGCTTCGATCTCGCGCAATTTGTCGTACGTGATTCCTTGTGAAGTCAGCGCCGCTTCGATTTGTATTTTGCGTCTAGCAACATCATCCACAAAGACATGCAGTTTCTCGCCATAAGTTTGAACCTCCAATACGCCGTCCATGTCGGTGCAAAGCTTCAGAGCCGAAGCAAAAACAGATGGTGTAAATTCCAAAAGATGTCCGGGAATCATCGCTTTGATATTGGCCGGAGAATCGTCCACAATCAATTTGCCTTCATAGATCAATCCAACTCGCGTACAACGTTCGGCTTCATCCATGTAAGGCGTGCAGACAAAAATCGTCAACCCTTTTTCCGCGCGCAGATTTCCTAATAGATTCCAGAACTCGCGGCGGCTGACGGGATCGACTCCCAGAGTCGGTTCATCCAACATGACCACTTGCGGTTCATGAATCAGACTGCAGGCGAGCGCCAATTTTTTCTTCATCCCGCCGGATAATTTTCCCGCCAAGCGATTCGTAAATTCACTCAAGCCTGCAAATGCCAACAACTCCGGGATGCGTTTCTTCTGTTGTTCGCTGCTCACCGAATGCAGTCCGGAAAAAAATTGCATATTTTCCATGACCGTTAAATTTGATGGCAGAGAAAATTGCTGGGCAATATAACCGATTCGCTCACGGACTTGATACATGTCATTCATGGAATCGAATCCAAGCACGCTGCTTTCGCCTCCGGTTCTGGAGAGCAAGCCTAGAATGACGCGAACCGTGGTTGTTTTTCCCGCTCCATCCGGACCAATCAGACCATATGTTTCGCCGGGCGCGACCTGCAGAGAAAGTCCATTCACTGCTGTCACAACGTTCTTGCCAGTTTTGAATTCTTTTACAAGATCCGTAGCTGATATCGCAAATTGATTCATTCATTTACCTTTATTAATCGAGCCGCATCTTAAATCTCTTTGAAGCAATAAAGATCACAATCGCAGTATAGATGACGAGGATCAAAGCATCGCTCCACAGAAAATTTAATCCAACGCCTTTCATATAAATTCCGCGCGAGATGCGGATGAAATAAGTCAATGGAACCAGATCTCCGATCAATTGAGGAATCAATGGCATTCCGATTCTTGGATAGAAAAGACCGGTTAACAACAAGCCGAACAACATGAAGACCAAGCTTGAGGTCTCAGCTTCAAACTGTGTGGTAGCGCGTGTTGAAATGACCAACCCAAGTCCCAGACATGAGGCAATAAAAAGCAAGGCTAACCAAAAATATAGGAACAGATTGCCGTGAAACGGAACTCCGAACCAATAAATTCCCAAACCCAAACTCATCCCCAATGCTAATAGACATAAGAGCAACAATGGAATCATCTTGCTTAGGATGAGTTCCAACTGAGTTACGGGCGTAGACAGAATTTGCTCCAGCGTTCCCCACTCGCGATCACGAACCAGGAATATCGCCGCTTGTTCGATTGCCAAAGTTTGAAGAATCATCCCTATGATTCCGGGAATAACAAACCATTTATCATTCATATCTGGATTATAGAGAACCTGAGTAGAAGCAACGATCGGCAACGCGCTCGCAGAAGTCGACACCGCCCCACTTCGAATAATGCTCTCGGCGGATAACTGCAAACCAAAACTTTGTGCCACCAAACCGGCCGCGCTTTCTCCGGAGCTGACCGCGAATTGATCTGAACCGTCTAATAAAATCAGGAAATTTGCAGAGCCGCGATTCACACTGGCGGCGAAATGCGGCGGAAAAATAATTCCGGCTTTGACCTGTCCCTTATCAATCGCTTGCAACACCTGAGCCTGGCTATCCAAATAAATGCTGACATTGAAATACTGCGAATTGACCAGTGCCTGAACAAATGCGCGGCTGGTCGGATCGCGGCTTTGATCCACCACCGCCAGCGGGAGATGGTAAACGGTTTTGGAAGCAGAATAGGAGTACACAAATAATTGGACGAAGGTCAAACCTAAAAAGAGCATGATGAAGCGCCGGTCGCGCAGAATCTGAATCGTTTCTTTTCGAATGAGTGCACCGAGACGCTGAAAGTTTAATTGCATGCCAACTCCATTTAATCCAAATTTTGTCTAAAGGCCAAGGCGCCAAAAAAGAAGATCACTACTGTTAAAGCAGTCAGCGATAGTATGGGAGTCCACAAGTCATTCAGCCCAACGCCTTTCGTGATAATGCCGTTCACAATGGGCAGGAAAAAAGTCATCGGCATGATGTAACCAAGCAGACGCAGAACCGGCGGCAGTGCGTAGAGCGGAAACAAAAAACCGCTCAAGAACATGACCGAGATATTCATCAGCGATGCTAATTGATTCGCCTGCACCTGACTCTGAGAAATGGATGAGATTGCCAGTCCCAAACCCAGGCTGCCAATGGCAAACAGACTGGCAAGCGCCGAGAACAAAAGGAGACTGCCTCGAAATGGAACGCCAAAGATCAACATTCCAAAAGAAAATGTCAGAATCAAGTTAAAGACAGCAACGCACAGATTCGGAATCATTTTGGCGATCATCAATTCAATCGGGCGGATCGGCGTTACCAGCAGAGCTTCGATAGTTCCCAATTCACGCTCGCGCACAATGGCAAAGGCTGTCAGTTTAAGCGCGATGCCATACAGGAGAAAAGCTCCAAATCCCGGTACCAAAAACCATAAGGATTGCAAGTCAGGGTTATAAAGAATCTGGATGTGAGTATCTAACGGACTAAGCTGTTGTTGAGTTAAGCTGACGGCATATTGCTGTGAAATCGCTTGGGCGCTGCTGTAGGCGGATTGTGTAACGTAAGAATCTGAGCCATCCACCAGCATCAAAACATTCGCATCCTTCTGCTCGACTTGTGCAGCAAAATTTACAGGAATAAAAATTCCGATACTCGCTTGTCCGCTGTTGATCGCGCTCACCATGCCTGCCTGATCGGGAACCATCGCGACGATATCGAAGGAACCTGAATTGGTGAAGGCCGTCAGATAGGATTGGCTGGCCGCGCTCAGACTCTGGTCGGCCACCACCATCGGGATATGCTGCACGTTGGTGTTGATCGCAACGGCAAATAGAATCAGTTCCAAGGCTGGGCCCACAGTCAATCCGATGAGTACCAATGGAAAGCGCCACAGTTGAATAAATTCTTTTTGTGTGATGGCCCAAATGCGTCTCAGCATAAATTATTTCTTCCTTGGCTTTGCCTTTGCGGGTGTAACGAGAATTCCATGCACCACAAAATCCACAACAAACTCGCGGGCAAGCGCCAGTTCTGCAGTGGATGAAAAATCAACGCTTGGCATCAATGTTTTGTAGAGAGGAGGTATTGCCAAATAGAGAGCAACCGTAAAGATGGCAGTAGAGAATTGGAGCAAGGGATCGAGCCCCGAGCGAAGCAGACCTGCATCCTGAAGTTTAGCAAGAACGGGCGCAAATTCATCTACATCATCAAAATCGCGTTGGACAAGAATCTTCGAGAAAGTTTGCCAACCCTCTGCCATCTCCCAATTGTAGATACGCATGATATGCGGATGCTCCACTAAGTAATCGAAATACTCACCCACATACATTCGCAATAGATTCTTGATTTGGTCAGTGCTTTTATCCGACTCAGTCACAGATAGTGCATTTAGCGCCTCGTTCTGCCAAGTCCGCGTCTGCTCGTCGGCGCGTCGAATCACGGCCGCGTACAAACCCAGCTTATCCTCAAAGTATTGAAAGATCAGGCTTTTGTTGTAGCCTGAAGCTTTGGCAATCGCGTCGATACGAGCGCCATCGAAGCCGTGTTCCGCAAACACTTCTTCGCCGGCGTTCAAAATTGCTTCGCGTGCGCCTTCTGCATCGTGCATTCTTCCTCTTCGTTTACTCCCAGGCTTGGACATCTTTCCCTTTCTAATAATCTAACTAGTTGGATTTCTAACCAACTAGTTAGATTATAACAAGCAACTTGAATGCTGTCAAGGAAGTTCTCCCCCCGCCCCGCCATTTGAAAGGCGATTGCAAGACGCTCGTTAAGCGGATTCGCTTCACTGCCGAAACTCCGATTGCGGGTTATACTCGTTATATGCAACAAACGATCGAACCATCGACTACTAAAGAGGCTGTCAATCTTGAATTTGAATGGACAAGTTTTACGGGCAGAGAAATGGTTAAGTGCGGGCGATTAGTAATCTGAAAACAATGACGGACGGCTATTGTCAAAACAAAGAAAATTTTTGATAATAAAACAGAATCACACAAAGGAGTAAAAATGCCAACTAAAGCCAAAGCAAAAAAGTCTACAAAGAAAACCGCTATCAAGAAAGTGGTCAAGAAAGCTGCGACGAAAAAGCCAATCGTGAAAAGAAACGCCGCCGTTACTTTCGTCCCGACCAAACTCAGATTGCGCAGAACCGTTCCTTCAGATATCGAGATCGCGCAGGAAGCCAAACTAAAGCCGATCATGCAAGTGGCCGAAGAGCTTGGCATTCGACCTGACGAGCTTGAACTTTATGGACCTTATAAAGCCAAAGTCAAACTTGAAATTTTGGATCGTCTTGCAAAGCGGCCTAATGGAAAATATATTGATGTCACTGCCATCACCCCTACTCCGCTCGGCGAAGGCAAGACCACAACCACCGTCGGTCTGAGTCAAGCGCTCGGTGCGCATCTTGGAAAGAAAGTCATCACCGCAATTCGTCAGCCCTCGCAAGGACCGACGTTCGGAATCAAAGGCGGCGCGGCCGGAGGCGGTTATTCACAAGTTATTCCCATGGAAGATTTCAATCTCCATCTGACAGGCGATATCCATGCGATTACTGCCTCGCACAACCTCGTCGCCGCCGCGCTCGATGCACGCGTGATGCATGAAACACAACAGGATGATACAAAACTTTTCGACGCGCTCTGCCCGCCCGATAAAAAAGGCATTCGCAAATTCTCTCCGACGATGCTTCGCCGCTTGAAAAAACTTGGCATCAATAAAACCGATCCCAACGAACTGACTCCTGAAGAACGGAGTCGCTTCGCGCGGCTGGATATTGATGCGTCAACCATCACATGGCGGCGCGTCATCGACATCAATGACCGCATGTTGCGCGAGATCGAGGTTGGTCTAGGTCCCGATGAAAAAGGCTTCGAACATCGTTCCGGTTACGACATCACCGTGGCAAGCGAAATCATGGCCGTGCTTGCGCTGACAACCGGTCTGGAAGATATGCGAGAAAGATTCGGCAAGATGGTCGTCGCAACCAACAAGCGCGGCGAAGCCGTCACTGCGGAAGATCTCGGTGTCGCGGGAGCCGTTACCGTGTTAATGAAAGATGCGATCAAGCCGAACTTGATGCAAACTCTCGAAGGCACTGCCGCTTTCGTTCACGCGGGACCGTTTGCCAATATCGCGCACGGAAATAGTTCAATCCTCGCTGATAAAATCGCTCTCAAACTCGCCGATTATGTGATCACTGAATCAGGCTTCGGCGCAGACATCGGCATGGAAAAATTCTTCGATATCAAATGCCGCTATAGCGGACTTATCCCGCAAGTGGTTGTGATGGTTGCAACCGTGCGCGCGCTTAAGATGCACGGCGGTGGACCCAAAGTTGTTGCGGGCAAACCGTTAGCCGCGGAATATACCGAAGAGAATCTCGATTTGCTTCGCAAGGGTTTGCCAAATCTTCAACGCCATATTCAAAATGCATTGAAATACGGTGTGAATGTTGTTGTAGCAGTCAATTCGTTTTCGAACGACACGCCCGCCGAAGTTGAATTGATTCGTAAGTCGGCGTTGGAGTTCGGTGCGATGGACGCGGTCGTGTCCACGCATTGGGCGGATGGCGGCAAAGGCGCGATCAAATTGGCTGAGGCTGTTGTTAAAGCCGCAGAGAAAAAGAGCAACTTCCAATTCCTATATCCGCTTGATAAAACCATCAAGGAAAAAATCGAAACCATTGCGCGAGAAATCTATCGCGCCGACGGCGTGGATTACAGCCCCGAAGCCGAAGAACAAATCGCGCGTTACACGCGTCTCGGCTTCGAGAAGCTTCCAATCTGCATGGCGAAGACGCATCTTTCGTTCACGACAGATGTTAACATCAAAGGCGCACCGACCGGCTTCCGCGTCGCAGTGCGTGAAATCCGCGCTTCTGTCGGCGCAGGATTCTTATATCCGCTGCTTGGCAAAATGAGCACCATGCCCGGCTTGCCGACTCGTCCAGTGTTCTACGATGTTGATCTGGATTTGAAGACCGGCAAAGTGATGGGTTTGTTCTAAATCAATTGAAAATTAAAGTAAAAGGCTGGAAGAAAATCTTCCAGCCTTTTTGTTTGAGAAATTGCCAACAATATCTTTTCGTTTAATTTCCCATACTAGTTGAGTTTAAACGTTTATCCAATACACCCAAGATTTGATTAAGCTGTGCAAGGGTCATCGCCTTATTATCAATATTCGCCAAAACAAACACGATAAACTGATTATGCCTTTGCAAGAATCTACATGAAATAATGGATTTATCCTGGAGTACCTGCTGGCATTTATATTCATATTGATCATTTGGATCGGATGGCACAAAATTGGCTCCCGGAAAATTCCATGGTGCTACGAACCAATAAGCTTCCCATTGTGGATAAGCCACTTCCGCTTGTTTCTCATCGGGATAAATGCTTATGGTATGCCCAAAACGAATTATGGTGTTATTGGGTATGTCAAAACCACGCGTATAATCTTCTCCGCCAAATGAATTGCTCCAATTCTCACCCGTATAGATCCAGCCTGTCGGGAGATCCTGGATGGTGACTGCATATCTCTCCAATTTCATTTGAGTCTGGCTTATTGTTTCCACTTGGGTTTGGCAGGATATGGTTGTTAGAAGCCCAACTAAGATCATACTCAACATGATACGATATTTTCTTCATTAGGACATTCCTCTCTTCGATCAAATTTTGATTATTCTCTTACGGGGCTTGAACGTAATAAACTCCGCCACTCTTGCCTTGATACAACACCTTTATATTCGCAATCGCTGATAAATCATCGGGACTCGCGATGTTATGATATTCGTTCGGTTCATACCAAATGATGTATCCGCTTGCAGAGGGCCAGTTAGGATAATTTTGTTTAAGCGCAGCGGCGCGCTCAGTTGGAGAAAATTTCGGATTCACAAACGGCAATTCCTGAACCGGATGTCCATGAAAGAGAAACCAAACGATATTGACATAATTGGTATAAAGCATCGCCGATGAATCATTTGCCAATATTTTTTGTGCTTCGACAGTCACAGAGCGCGTTCGGAAATCCACTGAGTTAGCGATGTTGTAATTGCTCGGCTCGCCAAGCACCAAAGCGTCACGCAAATATCCCTGCATACTATAAACCGGATAAATGAAATAAAGCAAAATCAAAAAGGCTTGAGCGTAAGTAGAGAAGGGTTTTTTAAAATTAAAATGACTAAAGACCAATTGATCCAAGGTTATAAAAAGTAAAATCAAAACAATCGGCAGGATAACGACATAATAGCGATCCGAGGTGAGATCAAGGTGATCGGCGGTGACAACGGTAACCGCTAAAGTAAAAAAGTAAACGACTGAAAAAACTATCGCAGGCCAAACATAGCCGTTCGCCATAGACTTCAGCCAGTTTATCCAATCGACTCGCTTATTGATAATGATCAAGAGTAATATTAACGCGCCGATTAAAATCCACGGACGGATCATCAGCCAGTCGAGCGGCGGCGTGAGCGGCATGAACCACCACAGAATCTTTGTCAGCGAAAGATTGATATTTTCAAGCGGATACATCGCACCGAAATTGCGCGGCCCAAACAATCCACCGCTAAGTGGAAGATTGTGGAATACTCCCCATAACGCGATGGGCAGAGTCGCGATCAGCGCAGGAAGAATCAATCGAGGCAATCCCCGCCATCTATCTTTGTAAAGAACGACGAGTCCGCCAACGCCGATTAAGATCACGCCGAGATAACGTTGAAGAGTCGCGAGTCCCGCCGCGATAAACGTCAGCCATAACATCGAACGCGAATCATCTTTTAAATAGCGCGCCGCCGCGAAAAAGAAAATCAGCATGAACGTGATGAATAATGGCTCAGATGCAACGTTGGCATAGATGCGAAGTGTGGAACGCGAAAACAACAAAGCCAATGCGGCGATGATGGCATAAAGAGATTTCTCTTTGAAGATCAAATAAAACAGCCAGCCGCACAACCAAAGATTCAGCGGGTAAAGAATTACATTTAAATACCATCCCACTTGAAATACGCTCAACTTGGTGAGCCAGCTCAACGCGGCTAACAACACCGGATATAACGGCGGCCATAATACGAACGGCGCGCCGAGCATATCTACGAAGCCTTTGCCTTGCAACAAACTTTCGGCAGTGGCGAGATTGCGCGCCGCGTCGGACGAAACCCCCGCGCCATATTTATGCGTGACCATCAAAATAAATATCAATCCGATTAATGAAAGAAGTGTGATATAAATTTTGAATCTGGATTCTCCAGAAAGATTCTTAACCATAGCGAGAATTATAATGGATAGCATGACCGAAATAAATTTTCTTTCCATTCATGAAGCTTTGAAGCAAATGCAGGATGGAATGCTCTCGCCTCAAGCCTTGACCGAAGCCTGCTCCCATCAAATCGAGCGGCTCAACCCGCAGCTTAACGCGTTCATCACCGTGTGCGATGTCAATGCAAGCGAAAAAGAGAAAGCCGCGCCGCAAAAGATGCGGGGCGGCATGACATTACAAAATATTCCCTTTGGCATCAAAGATTTATTTGAGACCAAAGGAATCAGAACCACGGCGGGTTCATTATTCTTCAAAGATCACATTCCGAATGAAGACGCATTTGTAATTCAAAAACTCAAAGCCGCGGGCGCAGTCATTATGGGCAAGACCAACACACACGAGGTCGCTCTCGGCGTGACAACGAACAATCCGCATTTCGGCGCGACGCGTAATCCATGGGACACAGCACGCATCCCCGGCGGCTCATCAGGCGGAAGCGTGGTTGCCGTAGCCACAGGAATGTCATTAGCCGCACTCGGCACCGACACCGGCGGCTCGATCCGAATCCCGGCATCACTTTGCGGCGTGGTCGGACTCAAGCCAACCTACGGACGCGTCAGCCTGCGCGGCGTGTTCCCGCTTTCGTGGAATCTCGATCACGTTGGACCGATCACGCGCTCAGTTCAGGATGCCGCGTTGGTTTTGCAAATCATTGCCGGATACGATCCAGAAGATCCGGCATCCATCAATATGTTATTGGGCGATTATCTCAGTCATCTCGAAGATAAGATCAAAGGCAAAAAGTTTGCGCTGGCAGTTGGTTCTTACATTGAAGAATCGGACAATGAAGTCATCGCAGCCGTGAATGAAACAAGCAAAGTCTTTGCTTCGCTCGGCGCAAAAGTTGAACAAGTCGAAATGAATTTCCTGCGCGAGGCTGCGCTTGCCAACGCATTGATGACTCAAGCCGACGGCGCGGCGTACCATCGCGAACGATTAACCGAGCAACCGGATTGGTTCGGCGCCGACATTCGTCAGCGCTTGGAAACGGGGCGCAGTTATTCGTCGACGGAATATTCGTTGGCGCGGCACACACAAGCGGAGATGAAACATCGCTTCGTTCAGTTCTTTGAGAATTATGATTTCATGATCCTACCCACTACTCCAATCACAGCACCACTGATAGAAGGCAATGACGCAGTTGAACAAGCGCGTCGCCTCACGCGCCTGACAGCGCCGTTCAATTTGACGGGCTTGCCCGCGATTTCCATCCCGTGCGGTTTCAACAAAGAAGGTTTGCCAATCGGTCTGCAAATCGTTGCGAAGGCTTGGAATGAAGCCGGTGTTTTACGCGCCGCACACGCCTACGAACGCGAAACGAATTGGGGAACGCGCCGCCCGACCAGGCTGCTCTAAGCCTGAAAGAAAGTTGAAAAG
Source organism: Anaerolineales bacterium (assembly GCA_049578465.1). GTDB lineage: Bacteria > Chloroflexota > Anaerolineae > Anaerolineales > Villigracilaceae > Fen-1038. The sequence continues at coordinate 9,038 of JBAUMB010000121.1, read as the reverse complement.
TGAAAATAAAAAAGCCTCCATCTCGCGATGGAGGCTAATCTATGTCTATCATCAAGGCACGGTCGTCTGGCAAATACCTTTATTATCGTTCCAGTGACATCCACTGCGAACGCAAATTCCGTTGGCTTTATATTGATTGCAAACATCGATGACTGGACCACATTGCAATGTATTTAATTGGACGGTGACGCAACCCGGACCGCTCAATCGCACCTGCGCCGGAAGGCATGTCTTTTGAGTCGCGTCGAACGTAAAACCAAGCGGACAGCCCGGATAGCTTCCACCGGAATTCGCTTGGCAGCATTGATACGTCGAACTATATGTATATCCTGCCGCGCAACCCTGATAATTCTTCGAAGCTAGATCAGCGTTATCGATGCCATATGGCGCATTGGCCTGACCATTTGCAGAGACGCACGCCCCATATTGCGAATCGAAATACAGACCGGCCGGGCATTGACCGTTTTGATTTTGTCCAACAACGCAAACTTGCTGTCCGCCGCGATTAATAAGATTGTATCCTTGCGGACAGCCAGACGTGCCAAGTTGTCCATTGATCGGGGCATATACACACGCATTGCTAGAAGAATCGAGGCTATAGCCCGGGTCACAGACTGCTGTGGAGCTGGTCGCATTTGCCGAACCATTGCATGCCGGATTACAAATCGTTACATCTGTTGTGGAACTGCCCGGACCTGAACAAGTTAATCGCCGCTGACCATTGACCACCGCATCGTTACAACTAAAATCGTTCGACTTTACTTGATAGGTTGCCCCCTGAGAAAGATCGACGGTCGCATAGCTGATCTGACCTTGGCAATAGTCGCCACGCACTTGCGCCTGAGGAGCCGGACAAGTTCCGCTTTGCGATTGCGTTCCGCCAATCGGAAGATACGACGCGCTTTGACAATAGGGCGCCAGGGCCTTCGGCTGAGGAACCACACAGCGGAATCCCAAATCATAGTTATGATAATCCAGTGGAGCATAATGACGGAGCGCGGAAAGCAATTGAGTAATATCAGCTTCAAAACTACTACCGCGAGTGACATGCTCAGTGCCAGTCGCGGGTCCGGTGGGATTCGAGGAAGGCGCGCTGGAGTAATAGTTTGGATCGTAAAAATCATTGACCCATTCATAAACATTGCCTTCCATATCCAACAAGCCATACGAACTCTTGCCGCCCGGGTAATCATTGACTTGACTGGTGTGGCCTGCGCAGGTACCGAAGTTAGCGAGGCCGCAAGTGGGTTTATCACTGCCCCATGGATAAACGTTTCCATTCGTGCCGCGTGCGGCTTTTTCCCATTGAGCCTCGCTGGGCAACTGACCACCGATCCATTGACAATACGCATTCGCCGCGTCCCACGTCACGCCGACAACCGGATAAGCACCATATTGAGTAGAGCTATATAGCGGCGTGCCGATTTCTTGCACGGGCGCTTTACAATTTCCACTCGCCACACATTGAGCATACATTTGGTTTGTGACTTCAGTTTGTTGAATCCAATATGCATCGAGCGTAACCGTCTCCGTTGGAGCATCCCCATAACCGAGACCCATAATGAACTCGCCTGACGGAATATAAGCCAACACACTACCATCCATCCATGTCATGGATGTGCCAGCGGATGGTCCGGCCAGCGATACCGGCGCAAGTGTCGGCGCGCTGGTTGGAGGCACGGAGGCGGCAGTCGGCTCGGATGTTGGCGATAATGCAGTCGGCGTGGGAGTGGAAGCGGGTGCGCACGCCGCCAATAGAATCACCGCAAGCAAAATCCATATCAAATGTTTCATTCGGTTCTCCTATTCATAAAGAGAATTATACCTTTTTCGTCGTCGCTCAAATACATTACGAGCGAAGCAATGACATCGAATCATTAATGCTTTGGACATTTAAACCCAGTTGGCAAACAGGAACAAAACGTGGGACAGAATGAATCAAAAGTCTCATTGCAGATGATTGAATTCAACTTGCAGGTATTGACACCTTGAATCGTGCACGCCTTCGATGGATCCACCGACACACTTTGTTGTGCAACAGTGCTCTGAATTGAATCTGGCAGGCAGACGTAATGATTCGGTTTGTCTTCGGTAAAAGATGTGCCCGCCGGGCAAGCCGGATAACTCACGCCTGTTCCGGGAACTACGCTGCAACATTTATTGAGCGGATCATAATTGTAAGCCGGCAGACATTGATTACCAAACGTAATGCTTCCATCCCATTTGCAAAGCCCAGTGGATGGATCAAGTAAATAGTGCGCGGCGCAGGTTGCATTTTCAACGCCGGTGAAAGTACAACTTGAATTCATCACGACCGTGGTTTGAGAAGCGCATTGATAGGCTTGCGGATATGAGCTGGGCGCGCCGCTGATCATCGTGCAATTCGAAATCCCGCCGACAGTGCCATTCGGGTCGCCGGGATGATCATCATTGAAGGTCACATACGTGGAATGAGTTTTACAACTTTGTTGGGTGGTGATCGAAAGATTTGGACAAACCGATGTAACGCTGCTCGCATCATTGATGGCAGAGACTGATTGGCAATACGGGGCGAAATATGTTAAGTTGTAATCGTCTACCGCGCAGCGGAAGGAAAGTTCGTTTGTGTGATTCGCCGGATCAGCCGAGGAACGACGCGCGGAGTCAAGCAGATAAGCGTCCGTGTCGAAGGCGGCAGATCGAATCACGCGTTGATCGCCGCTCTCGGGTCCAAGTGGATCGTTCGATGGAGAAGCGGAATAATAATCGGCGGCGTACCAATCCGCGACCCATTCAAAAGCATTCCCTTCCATATCGAGCGCGCCGTAATAGCTTTTTCCGTTTGGATATTTAGTCACCGAAGTTAAATCGCCGACACATTTGCCGAAGTTCAATAAATCACAAGTGGGCTTATCGTTGCCCCACGGATAGAGATTTGCATCCGGACCGCGCGCGGCTTTCTCCCATTCAGCTTCAGTGGGAAGCCGCGCATGAACAAAGGAACAATATGCCGCGGCTTGATCGTATGTCACGCCGACCACCGGTTGATTGGCAATGGCCGGGTCGCCGAAGTTTGGGTTATCGGTCTCATCGGGCGAGGTGCAATAACCGGCGTCGAAACAAAATTTATATTGCGTGTTCGTGACCTTGGTAGTGTAAATCCAAAAATCGCCGAGCGTCACTTGATGCTGAGGATTGTCCTTGCCCTTTGGATCGCCCATCATAAATGATCCGGATGGAACTGCAACTAGTGTTGTTCCATCCACGTAAAGATCAGTCGCGCCGACTTGCATCGGCGGCGGCGTGACCTTGACCGGCGTGGAGACCGGCGGAAGAGATGTGGGCGTCGGCTCAGGCGCGGGAGTTGAAGCGGGCGCGCAGGCCGCCAGCAGTATCATCGCCGATAGAATCCAGAGTACACGTTTCATTCGATCTCCTGTATATCGGAGAATTATATACCGCAATAAATCCGGATGAGTATCATCTCAAAATAAATTCAGCTTATAGCATTCATGAGCTTTTAACTGTTGTATAATTCCTAAATTGGACAACTTCCTCCGACATGAATCAAACCAGACAAGGTTTCAGTTTAAATTCGTTAAAAGAAATGCGGATTGTTAAATATTTTGTTAATTCAAAATCTCACCAAACTTTCCTCTATGCATTGATCAGCATTCTCTTTGTGATCGCTACTTATATATGGTTCATTAGTTTTGGATCATGGACAAATTGGCCAGCTCCTCCTTTTTCCCAAAGCAGCCGTTATTTTTATGATCAGCTTGCAACCGCTTTCCAACATGGACAATTATCTCTAGATAAGATGCCGAGCGCCGCGCTGCTGGCACTTCATAATCCATATAATCCAAGCGCACGTGCCGGATTAGACTATGTAACCGATTTCTCTCTTTATAATGGCAAATACTATCTTTATTTTGGACCTGTTCCCGCTCTATTGCTCATAATCATCAAATTGCTAGCCCCTGTCAAAATCGACGACTTATATCTCGTCTTCATATTTGTCTCGGGGATCTTAATCGCCCAGTCTTTATTGATCATCAAAATAAGGGAACGCTTCTTTCAAAATGTTCCTACATGGATGGTTCCATGCTGCATTCTGTTTGCCGGTTTGATATCTCCCTTCACATGGTTATTAACGGAAGCGAGAGTCTATGAGGCTGCAAGCGCAGGTGGTCAATTCTTTTTTCTGACCGGGCTTTACTTAGTCATCACGGCATCAGATAGAGAATCGATTTCATCCAAAAGACTTTTTTTAGGCGGCACGTTCTGGGCACTTGCTATTGGTTCAAGGCTGACTCAAATCGTGCCAATCGGTTTTATGACACTCATGGTTGCTCTATTAACTCTTAGAACCTATCGTCAGCCAAAACTACTTTCCAAAACCATATCCATTATAGCGTCGTTGGCATCGCCTATCGTCATCGGTCTTGCCATTTTGGGGTGGTATAACTGGGCGCGTTTTCATTCCGTTTTTGAAACGGGTTACTCTTATGCGCTCACCGGTCCAAACCTCCAGCAATATAAAGATGTTATCTTTGCTCCTATCTACCTGCTACCCAACCTATATAATTACCTAATCATGCCACCAAAGATCATCGGGGTTTTTCCTTTCATGAAATCGGTTACCGGAAACGGTGCTTCCATATTCTCCTTCATCAACCTGCCAGACATTTATGTTGCGCGTCAAGTGACAGGTTTATTTTTCAATGTTCCATTTATTTTGTTCTCAGCGATTCTCGTCGTTCCTTTTCTACTTGTAAAAAAAGAACTGAAGGATGAGATAAGCCGAGATAATGACTCGTATTTATTTAAATGGACGGCGATTAGTTTATTCGGATCTTTTCTTTTTGGATTTGCGCCTTTAGTCGTATATTTTTGGGTGGTAACGCGCTTTTTTACAGATTTTACATCTTCGCTGGTTTCGCTTAGTATTCTTGGATTTTGCCAAGGTTATGTCTTTCTCATTGACAGACCGATTAGACGCACGTTATATGTAACCGCAGGCATCAGCTTGATGATTATTTCGATCATTGTTAGCAATCTTTTGGCATTATCTACGCATGCAACAGAATTTCAAAAATTCAACCCGTTCCTCTGGCATTATCTCGCTAATCTATTTTCCAAATAATCAATAATATTTCAAACATCATTTCGGGCCGACAAGGAATAAACCGGGTATTCAACCTTTAGCCAAAGTTAATCTTTATGCGGTAGAATTTATCCAATCTATTAGAGGAGGCTGAAATGCCCTTTGGAATACAACCTATTCATATTGTGATCATCGTCATCATCGCCTTGATCATCTTTGGGCCGAAGAGCCTGCCCGAAGTGGGACGCTGGATCGGTAGATCAATGTCTGAACTTCGCAAAGGATCACAAGAGATGACAACAGCCTTGCGCGAAGGAATGAACGAGGCGCAGGCTGACGAGCAGAAAAACACCATTGCCAAGCCTGTTCCCGCTCAATCCGTGCCGACGAATAATAATACGTCTGCAAGCAAGTTCTGCACAAAATGCGGCTCGCCCAATCCATCTGACGCGCTCTTTTGCAACAAGTGCGGCAATCCATTTCAGATGCAATCATAAATCCGACAAAGAGACTTCTGAACCGAAACGATCAAAAGCCGGAGATGAATCACAGGATTCGCTTTTATGCGTGATAAGTATATGAGTTTATTCGATCACCTCGAAGAATTGAGGATGCGAATCATTATTTCCGGCGCGGCGATTCTACTCGTGACTGCAGTCGCTTTTTTCTTTTCCGATCCGCTTCTTAAATTATTGCTTTTGCCGTCCGGCGGATTACAACTTAGAGCCTTCGGATTGATGGACGGCTTTATGATCAAATGGCGGATCGCGTTGTACACCGGAATTGTCGGCGCGTTTCCGATTTGGGCATATCACTTATATCGTTATGTAAGTCCCGGCTTGAAGGATCATGAACGCCAGGCGATTTTTTCTCCGCTCATCGCCGCATTCATCCTATTCCTAATGGGCGCGCTCTTCGGATACTATTTATTATGGAGTATGATCCGCGTCCTGATCGACCTCTTTCCCAGCGAAGTGCAATTCCTGCCCGCCGCCGACGATTACATTTCATTCGTCATCTTTTTTATGCTGGCATGCGGGATTGCATTCCAATTGCCGACTGTACTGGTGATTCTCGTGCGATTGCGGATTCTTAACTCCACCATCCTTCGCAAACAAAGAAAAATCGCGTACTTCATTTTATTCGCGTTTGCGGAGATCATCACGCCGGTTTCCGATCCCATCGTCGCACCGCTGACTGTCATGGTGCCGCTCGTCATCTTATATGAGATCAGCATCTTCGCCGCGATTCGAATCGAATCAGGACGGAAAAAAATTGAAGTCGGTACGACCGCACCCAATCCGTAGATTGAACGTGCGCGCGAAATCAAATCTCCACTAAAGGAATCAGTTTGCTATGAAGCGTTTTAATTTTATCCTGCTGTTGGCTTTTCTACTCGCGGCTTGCCAGACTGCGCCCGCGACTTCCATTCCGACTCCATCCACGCCGATTGCGGCGACCCCGACCCATGCCGCGGTTAGCAAAAGCACGAGTATCCCTACACTAAGGCCAACTCCAACCGGACCCGCCGTTCACAGCAGTAGTTCAAATCCGAACGCCGTCAATTTTATCGCTGTGAAAGATCAGCCCATTATCAACAACAGCATCACGATTGATACCGTGACATTGGCTCAAGCCGGCTTTATCGTGCTCTACTACGATAAAGAAAAGGAGGGGAGGCACAGTTTAGGTGGCATAATTATGTTCGCCCCAATCCCGGCGGGTAAATCCAACCAATTGGTTCTTCCCCTCAGTCAGAATTTAAACCCATCTGTTAATCTTGCGGCCCTTGCGAACAATCAAGTGGATGCTGTATTACAAACGGATGCTTCAAAGCCCAATAGCATGGTCCAAGTTAAAGGTGTTGGTGGTGTGTGGGTAACTTTCACCATCCTTTCCTCGGGAAAAGGCAAAACATCCATCTTTACAACGGCTACTCCTTAATTTATTAAAGACGAATTGCCGTGAACAAACGCGACGCCAAATCCCGGCAAGTTTTCCTATTAACATCTGTCAGCATCCTTTTTCTGATCACAGCCTATTCATGGTTCATCAGTTTTGGATTAATGACTCGCTGGCCGCCCCCGCAAAGCTACTATGTATATGATCAGCTTGCGAATGCTTTCAGACAAGGACAATTATCCCTTGAAAAAAAGCCGAGCGCCGCGTTGTTGGCGCTCCCCGATCCATATGACCCAGCCGCACGCGCTGGAATACCCATTCAAAAAGATTACTCGCTTTATCATGGCAAATACTATCTTTATTTTGGACCAGCGCCTGCTTTCTTTCTGATAGCTATCAAACTATTCGTTTCAGGCCAAATCAGCGACCAGTATCTCGTGTTTGCATTTGTCTGTGGGATAGGCACTATACAATCTTTAATAATTGTAAATATTTGGAGGCGTTTTTTTCATCAGCTTCCCATATGGATCATACCGTTTAGCATTTTGTTCAGCGGCTTGATTGTCCCATTGACGTGGATATTAACAGAAGCCAGAGTCTACGAAGCGGCAAGCACCAGTGGCCAGTTCTTTTTTCTAGCCGGTCTTTTCTTCGTCATCACTTCATTGGATCGAGAATCAATTTCGGCCGGACGACTCTTTTTCGGCGGTATATCCTGGGCATTCGCATTGGGATCACGGATAACTTTAGCTTTGCCAATCGCTTTCGTCTCGCTGATGGTCGCGTTATTCGCTCTTAGAATTTATCGCCAAACAAAACCGTTTTCCAAAGTCATATACCCTCTCGTATCATTGGGATTGCCGCTTGCCATTGGGCTTGCCTTTCTAGGAGCATATAACTGGGCTCGTTTTCATTCTATTTTTGAAACAGGTTTCTCATATCAACTCGCCGGTCCAAGTCTTCAAGAGTATAAAAATGTTCTCTTTTCTCCTTTATATATCCTTGCCAATTTATATGATTATCTAGCCATGCCGCCAAAACTCATCGGAATATTTCCTTTCATCCAATCGGCTGCCGGAAACGGCGCTTCGATATTCTCCTTTATCGCTTTGCCAAATATTTATTTTGCGCCTCAACTGACAGGGATGTTGTTCAGCGTGCCGTTCATTTTGTTCGCAGGGATTCTGATCGTTCCATTTCTCTATCGAAAAAATAGACTCAAGGGTCAACAAATAGAACAGGAAGATAAATCTTATATATTCAAATGGACGGTTGTCAGTTTGTTTGGATCTTTTCTTTTCGGCTTTATACCGATGATCTCTTTCTTTTGGGTCGCGATTCACTATTTCCTGGATTTTTCGCCTTCCTTAGTTTTGCTGAGCGTGGTTGGATTTTTGCAAGGCTATACATTCCTCATTGATAAACCGGTTCGACTTAAGCTGTATGTGGCGGCCGGCATCGGCTTGATGATTGCTTCAGTCGTCATCAGCAATCTTTTGATGTTTTCGGCGCATGCAGGAGATTTTCAAAGATTTAATCCCGTTCTGTGGCAACATCTCACTCATCTGTTTATCCGATAGTCAACGCGAATTCTAAATCATCGCGGTAATCTTGTTATAAAAATCCTCGCCGTATAGCGAGGATTTTTTGGAAATGTTGTCGTAATTGATTCGAATCTCATCCACATCTACCGGGACCTGCCGGGCAATAGCATGTGCAGGTTTGAGGATTCCATTTCTCGCCACTAATACCACATGCTTGGGCAGGGCAACTTCCACCATTATTGCTGCATTGACTCGCCGACGGCGGCGCGCCCACGCTTACGGTGACACTTTGCGTAGTACCCGGCGCCCCATTCTGCACACATGCAAATTGTCCACCGCCCAAATCTTGCACCGTTGAACCTGCGGGGCAGGCCGAGAAGTTCGTGCCTGTACCGACTGTTGATGTACAGCACATTTGCGATTGGTTATATTGCTGGCCTGCAGGACATGCCTGGCCTGCCGTACCACTTCCATCCCAAACGCATAGGCCATTCTTGAGATTATAG
>JBAUMB010000120.1:0-8758 GCA_049578465.1 Anaerolineales bacterium | reverse complement strand
ACGCTATATTAAGCGGCAAAGTCCACCACAATCCAACCGGGGAACGAGACAACCGCCGATAAATGCTTTTAGCGGAATAGAACCGTCGGTTGGCATAGCGATAGCCCTCCAGCAAAGTTTCGGCGTCCATTTGTTTCGGCTGAAAAACAACATCGTCGCGGCTATTATATTTGCTCCAATCGTGCGTCAAGATTCGTCCTTCCGCCGCCAACCGGTTATATAAACGTGTTCCCGGAAATGGCGTCAAAATATTGAACGTGGCGTTTTGCACTCCTGATGTTTCCAGAAAATCAAGCGTTTCGTCAAAGATTGCATCGGTATCGCTATCGAACCCAAATACGATTCCCGCTTGCACTGCGATCCCATGCGCATGGATGCGTTCGATAATCCGCACATAGTTTTCGACGCGATTGAAGCCTTTGTGGACTTCGTTCATGCTCCGCTGGGAAATGGATTCCAAACCGATGAATAATTGTTTGCATCCACTGCGCGCGGCTAATTCCAAAAACTCCTCATCTTCTCCCGCCTGAATGCTTGCCTGACTGCTCCACCATTTCTTGTATGGCGCAATGGTTCGGAATAATTCCTTGGCATATTCGCGATCATTTGCTAGATTATCATCCCAAAAGATGATCACCTTCCCCGGAAACGAAGCATACTCCGCCGCGACGGACGCCACCGGCCGCTTGCGGACTTTGCGCTGATACATTACTGCCAGCGTGCAGAAATCGCACCCATAAACACAGCCGCGCGTGGCAAATAATCTCCCACCTGTATAATCGTGCCGATGATATAAATCTTTGCGCGCCATTGGCGCATCTTCGAGCGTGGGCGGAGCATCAGAAGTATATCGGCGAGCGTATTGACCTGTTTCAAAGTCCTTTAAGAATCGAGGCCAGGTTAGCTCCGCTTCCCCCACAAAAATCACATCTGCACGGGCTTGGGCTTGATCGGGTAATAATGTCACGTGTGGGCCGCCCAGCGCCACCGGAATTCCTCGTCTCCGAAACTGACCAGCGAGTTCATACACGTGGGGTGCACTTGGCGTATGAAAGGTAATGGCAACCAAATCCACTTGCAATGTAACATCAACCGGCGTGATTGCTTCATCAACATGAATCACTTCCCAATTGGATGACACAAAAGCCGCCAGATACGGCATGGTAATCTGTTGAAAGTTCAGCACGCGCGCCCGCCGTACCTTTTGGATCGCCGGAGAAGAAGCTGTGATTAGAAGAAGCTTATGCTGAGTTGACGACAAATGATTACATCTACCATCTAATAGACAAAATTATTAATCAACTTGTTGGTGCAAAGATTATAGCATGGCATGTTAATAAACAATCCCTGATGTTAAAAACATCAGGGATTTTATTCTTTACTTGGTTGAGATATTCACGCTCATCATTGCGTTGCCGATGAAGTTGGCGTTGGTCTTCGTCCCCAACCGCCGCCCATGCTGGTGATTTTCTCAGGCTCGATGGTGATGATCATGCGTACTTGCTCGCGCCCTCCATACCAAGAGTATGGCTGGCCCGTATATTTTTTGGACAACTTCTCGATGTGCTCAGCTCCGCCTTCCGCGGTCACATTGATAACGCGTCCGCGCACTTGGAAATAGCGCGTCGGGTTATCCGGCGCGGAGATGACCACCGCCACGCGCGGGTCCCGCTTGATATTCTTGATCTTCTGATAACCTTGCACGCTGTTGATGATGACGTGCTCGCCGTCAGTGTCGACCCAAGTCTGGGTAGTCTGTGGCGAACCGTCTTTCATCAAAGTGGAGATGTAGCAGGTGCTTGGCTGGTGCAGTAACGCCAGTATTTCTTCAGTGAGTTTCATGTTAGTGCCTTATCTTTCTGTTGTTTACTTGGTTGAGATCGTCACGCTCGCCATTGCATCGCCGGGGAAGGTGGGGTTGGTCTGTGGGTCGCGGCGAGTGATGCCATTGACCACATCCATGCCGCTGATGACTTGTCCGAAGATGGTGTAGTCGCTTTCGGCTAACCCCACGGGCCCAAACGTGATAAAGAACTGGCTTCCGTTCGTATCGGGTCCGGCGTTCGCCATCGCTACCACGCCGGCTTTATCGAACGCCAAATCATTCTTCTCGTTTGCGAACTGATAACCGGGTCCGCCTCCGCCTGTGCCGGTCGGGTCGCCGCCTTGCGCCATGAAGCCATCGAGCACACGGTGGAATGTCACGCCGTTATAGAATCCTTGTTGCGCGAGAAAGACAAAACTATTGACCGTGATCGGCGCTTTATCCGCATAAAGTTGAATCACAAATTGTCCGCCCTTTGCCATCGTGACGGTTGCGAAATATTGTTTCGTGGAATCAATCGTCATCGGCGGAGGAGATGACCATTGCATTGTTTTTACGGTCGGGACCGCGCCCGAAGAGGATAACTGCATTGGAGTACTGGTTAATAATACGTTTGCTGTAGTCGAGACTTGCGTAGTTGCTAGCAGGTCTTTTAAAAGTGTTGTTGGATTGTTGTAAGTATTCACCAAGCCGAAGACAACTAACGCAACGATGAATCCAATACAAACGACAACCAAACCTATTATAGTGATTAATTTGCGGACTTTATCTTGTGAGCCTTCTTGATCGAAGGGATTGTTTGTGGGAGAGCTATTGTTCATTAGGAGAATCTCCTTCTAACATATGCGAAAATAAGAAAAACTTTGTTACTTGGTTGAGATGGTCACGCTCGCCATCGCATCGCCCGGAGTTGTCGGTGGCGGATTACCAGCCGGGTCGCGGCGGGTGATGCCATTAATTACATCCATGCCGCTGATGACTTGTCCAAAAATAGTATAACCACCGTCCAAACTCGGTTGTGGCGCAAACGTAATGAAGAATTGACTTCCATTTGTAGGTGTTGCTGGACCTGTATTTGCCATTGCGACCACACCTGCCTTATCGAATTTCAAATCGTTGGGTTCATAAGCGTACTGGTAACCAGGTCCGCCTCCGCCCGTGCCAGTCGGGTCGCCGCCTTGCGCCATGAAGCCGTCAAGCACACGGTGGAACGTCACGCCGTTATAGAATCCTTGTTGTGCGAGGAAGACAAAACTATTGACCGTGATCGGCGCTTTGTTGGCATAAAGCTGAATCACAAACACACCGCCCTTTGCCATGGTGATGGTTGCGAAATATTGCTTGGTCGTATCAATCGTCATTGCTGGAGCAGATGTCCATTGCAGATTTTTGACGGTCGGGACTGCAACCGCGCTGGATGCTTGCGTGCTGGAAGATTGCGCCACGCTGGGCACTTGTGTCGCAAGCGGCGCTTCCGTTGCAATGGCTGTCTGTGTTTGTACTGGCTGCTGGTTTATCAAGAAGTACCACACCGCGACCGCAATGATCACTACGATAATGGCGATGCCTGCCCATTGAATGCTAGTCAATCCGCCTGAATTTTTGTTTTTCATATTGCGTTTATTTTTTCTTGCCATGTTTATTTCTCCTTGTTTATGGTGTTGGCGTTTCGCCGCCCAAATCTATCTTCACGGTCAGTGCATCGCCGAAGAACCAACCTTCATCGGACATGCGCCATGTACTAATCATAATCCCAGTGCCGCTCGGCGCAGTCATCGGGATGGATAGATTTATTTCCTGTCCCGGATTGACCGCTTGAGTCAATGTATAGTTGGAGCCTCCCATCGGGTCTCCGCCATAAAATGCAAATTGAAAGCCCGGCTTCCATGCGCATGTACCGTTATTGATAACCTGCCATGTTTTTGTGAACCTCTCGCTGGGATTCATCGGCGAAAGATCGGGAATCGTCACATCCTTGATCCAGCGCAAATGATAACACGATGGGGTAGCTGTTGCACTTGCCTCGGTAACATTGAAACTGATCAATGTGACGGTGGCGGTTGGCGTCAGTGTTGGAGTGGACGTCGGATGCGCGGCCGAGGTTTGGGTCAGGTTGGATGCGAAAGTAGCCACTGCCGCAGTTTGAACGCTGCTAAAGTTCACTGCCAGATTCTTTATCGTTTGAGTGGAGCCTCGTAAACCGATTGCCATAATCAAAGCAAGCGCGACTAGGATGATGGTGATGAGTATATTTCTTTTATACATAGCGCGCCTCCGAGATTGGAAGTTACCAGATTACGGCGTAGCGGTAATAACTTCAGGTGTATCTGTGCTGGCGGGTGTATCGGTCGCCGACGGATTTTCCACAACGATCTTGACCCACATGGATTGGCCGAAGAATGTGCCATTTGCGTCAGCCATTTTCCATGTTCCGGTGGCTTCACCCGCGGTGGTTGGAGCGATCATCGGAACTGAGATTTGAAATTGGTCGCCGGGATTCACGGTTTGCGTAAGTGTTACAGTGGAACCGCCCATTGGGTCGCCGCTGATAAGTGTCCACTTGAATCCTGCTTGCCAAGCGCAACCACCGGTATTTTGTACAAGCCATGTTTTGGTAAATTTTTTACCCGGCTGCATTTTTGTATCATCGGGTATGCTAACATCGCTGACATAGAGCAATCCATAACATGAAGCGGTTGGACTGCCAACTGCGGCGATGGGCGTGCCGCTGCCATTGAGCGGAACAAGTGTATTGAACGCACTCGCAGTATTGGTCGTCGCTAGCGTAGGCGTATTGGCTGGAATTTCCGTTGGCGCAACTTGCGCGGTCTCGGTTAAGCCGGAGATAAACGCGGAGACTGCTAAGGTTTGAATCTCAGAAACGCTGACGGTGGGAGTCTGCGCGGCTTGGTTTCCTCCGCATGCCGCTAGAGTTATCGCAATGATGATCATGATTAATGTTAATTTTATCTTAGGCATTTTTTCCTTTCTTCGACAAGCCGATATTTTACCCCTTTTTATAGTTTGTCTTTTATATTTCAATGACGCTAAACACTTTCTAACTTATAAGCATTGAATATAAAATACTCCTTTCATTATATGAAAGGAGTATTGTTTTTTTATTTGTGATCTAGTCTTGTACTAGCCAGTTTTTGGCTTCTTCCTCATACTCGAAATATTTCAGTTGCTGGCCCGTTAAGCGCGTGAGCATATCACCCAAGGTGCGTTTGAATCCAGCCACGCCAACTACAGCGGTTTTGCGGACGTGATCTTTAGTCTTTGCCGAAGCATCGTTGAGAACAGACATCAGGTTGGCGCCGATTTGTGTATCCTTGAAATTTGAAAGTACCAACACGGAATTTTCTGGCTCTTTCAACACCACTTCTTGCACAGCGTTAAGTTCATTCTTCACCGCATCCGCATTAAAAAATAACGCGGAAAAATCCTGGTAGAAAATTTTCTTACCCTGATGCTCGATCCACTTCGATCTCATTTCTTCCTCCTGCCGGCTTTACTCGCGTCACTAGATTTTGAACGCTCAAAATATAAAGCCAAGCCAGTTGCCACTGCGCCCAACCCTTCCCATGCGCCGACCAAAATAAAACGGGTTGGAGCTAAATGCGTCAGTGCAGTAATCGTAAAGACGGTGAACGTCACGAGCCGAAATGGAACCGTCCACAAGAAGAATTGTTTCATGTCGTTGAATACGGCAAGAACATAATAAACGCCGATGTTAAACGATGCCATTGATGATGCAATGACAAAAACAAGCGTGTAATCTCCGGCCGCGCGTGAAGCTCGATCCAGCACGGTAAAGCCGAGGAGCGCTAAAACGAGTTCGGGGCGGAGCAAGCCCAAGAGTCCAAGAAAGAACGCCAGAACGCCGAATACAAACATCGTCCAGCCGGAAGCACTGCGGATGCGGTATTGATACATGAAATTCTCCTGTCCGGCGAATTATACACTGCCTGCTCGTCTTTGTCCTAACAAAATTGTCGGCTCGAATCTTTTCTGCTATACTTGCACGCATGGCAAAACATTTGGTGCTGGTAGCCGGGAATATTGGCGCCGGGAAGACATCGTTGACGGAGCGGATTGGTGCGCGGCTCGGTTGGCATACCGGTTACGAATCGGTTGCAGATAATCCGTATCTTTCCGACTTTTATACGGATATGCACGCCTGGGCTTTTCATTTGCAGATTTTTTTTCTCGGCCACCGCGCTGAGCAATATCTCGAAGCCGCACACGATGCGCGTTCGGCGATCCTTGACCGGAGCATTTACGAAGATTTTTATATCTTCTCGCGTGCCTTGCATCACATGGGGAATCTCGCCGAGCGCGATTATCTTTCGTATCAGCGTTTGTTTGATTTAGTCGTCAATAGTTTGCCGCGTCCCGCTTTATTGATTTATCTGAAAGCGCCGGTATCGGTGCTGATGAATCGAATCCATAAACGCGCCCGAAATATGGAAACCGGCATCACTGCCGATTATTTGACTCAACTCGATTCATTCTACAACGAATGGCTGGCCGCTTTCGATCTTTGTCCGGTTTTGACGATTCAATCCGACGATTTGGATTTCGTCCATCAACCCAAACATTTGGAAACGGTGGTGCAAAGAATTCAAGATAAATTAGCAGGCAAGGAAGTTATGGATTTGAGAGGTAATTGAATTAATGGATGAATCTGTTTTTCTAAAAATTCCGCTTTTCCAAGATGTGCCATCTTCTGAATTATTTCAGATGGTCAATGAATTACCGGTTGAGACTTACGAAGCTGGCGGATATATTTTTCGCGAAGGCGATGCAGGCGAGAATCTTTACGTTGTGATGGATGGCTCGCTTGAAGTTCTTTTGGGCGCAGGCACTCCCGATGAGTTGCTATTGCGAACTTGCGGTCCCGGCGAATATATCGGCGAAATGAGTTTGATCCTGCCGGATGGCAAGCGGACGGCTTCCGTGCGCGCCAAAACGCAGACGCGAACTTGGGTGATGAATCACGATAAATTTCAGCAGATCATCAAGCGCTGGCCCATGATGGCGTATTCAATGGTGCGAATTTTGAGTCAACGCCTCGGCGCGACGAACGAAGCGACGTTCCATGATTTGAGCGAAAAGAATCGTCAATTGCAAAAAGCATTTGATGAACTCAAAGCCGCACAGGAACAATTGATTGAAAAAGAACGTCTCGAACGCGAGTTGCAAGTCGCCGCAGAAATTCAATTGAGCATTCTGCCCGATCAACTTCCGTCTGTTGAAGGTTTTGATTTTGGTGCGCGCATTCTTCCGGCGCGTCATGTGGGCGGCGATTTTTATGATGTGTTTCTAAACGGCGTTGATCAATTCGGTGTGGTCATCGGGGATGTAGCCGATAAAGGCATTCCATCCGCTTTATTTATGGCGCGCGCTCATGCGCTGATTATGGCGGAAGCTGATACGGGCTTACCTCCCGGCGCGGTGATGGGTTTGGTGAATCGTCATATCACACGTTTGGAAAAGTCAACGCAATTTGTTACAGCTTTGTACGGCCTCTTGAATTCTGTGAACGGCGAATTTTCGTATGCGCGTGCCGGACATGAACCGCCATTGATTTTATTTCCCGATGGAAAAATCGAGCGCGTTTCGCATGGACCCGGAATGGCGCTTGGACTTTGGGATGCGATCACGCTCGATGAACACACCGTGATGCTTGCGCCAAACAGCACGCTGGTGCTTTTCACGGATGGCTTAACGGATTGCCGCGATCCGAATGGGGTGTCCTTCGGCCTCGAACGCATCAATGCCACCTTGAGCGGACTCGTTGGGCTTTCGGCTCAACAAGTCTGCGACCGATTATTCGATGCGCTGATGGAATATCAAAATGGCGCAAAGCAAGATGACGACGTGACGCTGGTTGCAATTCATGCCGCGAAGAAATAAAAATGTAGTGGCTAAAATGACACTCTTCGAAACGAAGACCATTGTTTTAGTTACCAATTATTGCAATTAGCTAAGTAATGATGATTCTAGTAAGCCAATTGAATAAAGACACCTTCTACTTTCCATATAGAATAGACATGGTAGCCATTCCCCAGAAAATTAAAGTCCAAAGGATGCTTATTATTAGCGCCGTGATGCCAGTATAAGGAGGAGCATATCTATGAGGAACTTCGCGACGCTTGGCCCAAATTATTCCAGTACATCCAAATAAGAAGAATCCAAGAGATATAGAAAATTTTGGGTCTATCCCAGAATGAATGAAGCTAAAGATTATCCATACCAGACCTCCAACAATCATTGGAATCATTGGTAGCCAGGGATCATCAATATTGTTATCATTTTTCATAATTGAAATCCTCGATGAATTAAATGCATAGCATTTTATAACATTTTCAACGCCTCTTCCACATCTTCCAATAAATCATCTTTGTGTTCGATCCCAACTGATAACCTGACCAATCCCGAATCCACTGCAAGTTGCGAACCAGCCGTTGAAAGATGCGTCATCGCGGCGGGAACTTCGATCAACGATTCGACTCCGCCTAATGATTCCGCCAGCGTGAAAATCTTGGTCGCTTCGGCAAAGCGCACTGCAGCATCGCGTCCATCTTTCATAATAATAGAAATCATCCCGCTTCCACTTCGCATTTGTTTTTGTGCGACTTTGATTTGCGGATGACTTTCATGAAATGGATACATCACTTTCGCTACTTTCGGATGCTTGAATAAATAATCGGCGAGTGCAACTGCATTCTCTGCATGACGCTCCATGCGAATATGCAAGGTCTTGAGTCCGCGCAGGACGAGAAAACAATCCATGGGTCCCGGCACCGCGCCGACCGCGTTTTGTAAAAAGGCTAATCTTTCGTACAACGATTTGTCTTTGACAATTGCAATTCCGCCAACCACATCCGAATGACCGCCGAGATATTTTGTCATCGAATGGACAACGAT
>JBAUMB010000119.1:0-2758 GCA_049578465.1 Anaerolineales bacterium | reverse complement strand
AAACGACCACGCGCGAAGCATGCATCGTGATTTCGCATCCGCCACCTAATGCAAGTCCCAGCGGTGCGACCACAATTGGTTTCGGCGAATAACGCATCCGCATATTCAAGCCTTGCAATTTGCGGATTTCCTGATCAAGGTTATCCCACATGCCTTGCTGCGCGGCGACCACCACCATAAACAAATTTGCACCCGCGCTGAAATTATTAGCTTGCGTGCTGACCACTAATCCATCGAAATCTTTTTCAAGACGATCAAGCACTTCATTGACGATTGCAAAAATATCATCGTCGAGCGCATTCATCTTGGTATGGAAATCCACGCACGCCACTCCATCGCCAAGATCATACAACGTTGCACCCGCGTTCTCGTTGATCACTTTGTGACCTTTGAGTATAACAATACCTTCGGGCTTTGCGATGCGGATATATTTTTCTTTATTCACATCATAAACGCCGACCTTATCGCCATTCTTGTATTGATAAAACGATTCGATCCCCGACTTGAGCATGGCATCTACCCATTTCGGCGTGGGATAGCCTTTGGCTTTCATCCGTTTAACCGTTTCTTTGACACCGAGCACGTCCCACGTTTCGAACGGTCCCGCTTCATGACCAAAGCCCCAGCGAATCGCGTCATCAATCGGCTTGGGCGAATCCGCGATTTCGGGTAAGAGCGATGCTGAATATTGGAAAGATTGATAGGTCAATGCCTGAACAAGTCGCGCGGCTTTATCGGATTCGCCAAGCAATACTTTCAATCGCTCACCAAGTTCAGGGACATCTTTCGCTTTCTTGACCGAATCAAAACGCGGCTTGGTCGGTGCGACATGTTCGAGTGTTTTTAGATCAAGCGACCAGAAGTCCCTTGAACCATCTTCTTTACGGACTTCTTTATAGAATCCAATTTTAGTTTTGTTGCCCAGCCACTTGCGTTCGACAAGAGTTCCGATTAATTTCTCTGATGAATCATGCTTAAGATATTTCTGCGCGAGTTTGTCGTGCAGAATCATCGGTCCCAAATTTTTGCCAACATGTTCCCACACATCAATACCGACAAGGTCTGCCAAACGAAATGTCGCGGTTTTTGGACGACCCATCAAGGGTCCGGTAATTGAATCGACTTCATCAACTGTATAATCATTTTCCAAAATAAAATTCATTCCAAACGTGGCTGTTCCAAAGAAAACTCGGTTGCCAATAAAATTCGGCGTATCCTTGCAAAGCACAACGCCTTTGCCAAGTTTATGATCACCAAACCATGACATAAACTTGATGGCTTCTTTGTCTGTATCAGCCGTTGGAATAATTTCCAATAATTTCAAATAACGCGGCGGATTGAAAAAATGCGTTCCAAGAAAATGTTTCTTGAATTCTTTCGAGCATCCATCTGCAATAGCTTTGATCGGAATGCCCGATGTGTTCGTGCTGACAATCGCGTTCGGTTTCCGAACTTCATCAATGCGCCTCATCAGCGATTGCTTGATCTTTAAATCTTCAACAATCGCTTCACAAATCCAATCCGCTTCTGCAACAGCGCTAAAATCATCTTCGAGATTTCCCACCTTAACTAATGTCTTCAAATCCGACGACATTAAATTGGCGGGCTTAGCTTTGATACAACGATCCCAACCTTCGTTAACAATTTTATTGCGCGCTTCTTTATTTTCAACTGATGCATCTTTTGGAACGATATCAAGTAATGTCACAGGCACGCCCGCGTTCGCAAGATGTGCTGCAATCGCCGCGCCCATCGTGCCGGAACCAATCACAACCGCTTTATGGATCTGATATGCCATGGCTACCTCAATTCACTTCCGCTATAACCCAAAATATGGCGAGCCACAACAAGACGATTGATCTGTCCCGTGCCTTCATAAATATCCGTGATCTTCGCATCGCGAAACCATTTCTCAGCCAAAAATTCGCGGCTGTAACCAAGCGGTCCCAAAATCTCAACCACCTTCTGCGTGATCTTCGTGGTCACATCCCCGGATTTGACTTTACTCATCGAAGACTCAAGGGCGTTCGACTTTTTATTGTCCGCCATCCAAACCGCTTTCATCACCATCAGCCACGCCGACTTCAACATGATCTCCATATCAATCACTTCGCGCTCGATGTTGGTCAACTTTTGACGCGGTAATCCATAGTGGATTTCGATTCCATTCTCTTTGAGTTTTTCTTTTAAGAATTCAAGAGCGGCGCGTGCCACGCCCAAACCGGACGCAGCCACGAGCGGTCTCGTCGCGTCGAAGGTTGCCATCGCGCCTTTGAAGCCGGTCGTTGTTTTCTCAACGGTCGGACTGCCGAGAATATTTTCAAACGGAACCCGCGCATCCACCAATGAGATCGCCGCTGTATCGCTGACTCGGATTCCCATCTTATGTTCCAGCTTGGCGATGCGCACGCCGGAGGTTCCGCTTTCAACGACAAACGCGCGCATTCCCGCACGTCCCGCCGATGAATCAATCGAAGCCCAGACGACGATAAAACCCTTGCCAAGTTTTTCGTACTCAGTAAACGACTTGTCTCCTCCGGTGACGAAAATTTTTTCGCCATTGATGATCCATTCTTGAGTCTTTTCATCCAGCACGGCTTTCGCGCGAATAGCTGAAGTATCCGAACCCGCGCCGGCTTCAGTCATACACATTGAAGCGAAGGTTGGCTTCTCGCCAACAAAGCGCGCCAAGAACTTTGTGCGCTGTTCCGGCGAGCCAGCCGCTTGCACTGCCGCCGCGCCCAGTCCGCCGCCGGGC
>JBAUMB010000118.1:0-6772 GCA_049578465.1 Anaerolineales bacterium | reverse complement strand
CGACTGAGTTTGCGAAATAATAAAATCTTGCATAATAATAAAAAACAGGGCACAACAAAACGTTGTGCCCTGTTTTTTATGTAGCGCTTCAGTCTCTTTTTATAGTGCGCCCCCAGAAAACGGGTGTGACAAAAACCAAAATAATTGCGAGCAAAATCGCGGTAATCAATACGGCATGAGGCGCGCCGTTGATCCCGCCCAGCCATTCGGCAACCGCGCCGCTTCCCAACGCGCCCAGCGACGGCAAGCCGATCAATGTCACAGTGTAATAACTCATCACACGTCCGCGCATCTCGTTGGGAATCATCACTTGAATAAATGTCGCAATAATAGTAGCAAATACAGTTGATGTCACTCCAACAATGAATAATAGGATTACGCCAAGCCAAAGCGATGGACTCAGTGCAAAGCCAATCAAGGCAAAACTAAACAATAGTCCATTAACTAGCATTACCACGCCATGACGCGATACGTGCCTGATAGCTGCCAATCCAAAGGCTCCGACCAACGCCCCGGCGCCCGCGGACGCAAGCAGTAATCCGTAGCCTTGCGCGCCCGCATTCCATACATCGCTGAACGCCGGAAGAAGAGTTTGATAAGAACGTCCAAATAAAGAACCGATTGCAGAAAGCACCAGCAATGCCATGATCAGACGGTTGCTCCATGCATAAGTCAATCCGGTCCAAAACGATTCATGCAAAGGATGTTGCTCGCCTCCGCTATGCGTACGGACATCGCGCATCGCCGTCAGCGCAAAGATCACAGCCAGAAAGCTGACTCCGTTGATAAAGAAAAGTGTTCCGGCGCCGAATGGAGCGAGCATCACTCCAGCCAAAGCGGGACCGACTAATGCCGCGCCATTATACGTCGCGGCATTGAGCGAAAGCGCATTCAACAAATCAGGCGGAGCGACCAGATCCGGAACCAACGCCTGTCGAGCGGGGTTATCAAATGCGAGCATCGCCGCGCTGACAAACGACACCACCAAAATATGCCAGACTTGAATCGTTCCAAACCAAGTGAGAGCGGCTAACACAAACGCGCCGAGCATTTGCATGCTCTGCGTGAAATACAAAAGTTTGATTCGATTCACTCGATCCACCACCGCGCCCGCCAACGGCGGCAGAATGATCATAGGCAATGCAAAACTCAAGCCCAGCAATCCAAGCCATAATGGTGAATTTGTCAACTGCAAAACGAGCCAACCGTTGGCAACATTTTGCATCCATGTGCCTACATTGGAAACAATTAATCCCGACCAAATCAATTTGAAGTTTCGATAACCCAGAGCCGCGAAGCGCGATGAAGCTGGTGTAACTTTTTCCATTAACTTATCCTAACGATGAATTTCCGACAAACGGATTAAATTTCTTTTCCTCACCGACGGTCGTCTCGGGGCCATGACCGGAAAGGAGACGTGTTTCATCTGGCAAAGTGAACACTTGTGTTTTGATGCTGTTGACCAATGCATCCGAATCGCCGCCGGGCAAATCGGTGCGACCAACGCTATTTTGAAAAATCAAATCGCCGCAAAAACATACTTTAGATTCAGCAACATAAAAGATGCAATGACCCATCGTATGTCCGGGCGTGAAGCGGACTTCAAATTCAACATTTCCCAATTTGAGAATCTGACCTTGATATAAATCAATCGTCGGTTCAGGACCGGGATCAATGTTGAATCCAAACATTGGTCCGCCGCCGGAGGCACGCCACAACACGTGATCATCTGGATGCAATGCAACCATTGGCAACGGATTCAATCCATCCGCAATTGCGCCCGCGCCGCCGATATGATCGAAGTGCGCGTGCGTATACCAAAGATGTGCAATGCGCCAGCCGCGTTTCTGTGCTTCGCCAAGAATGATTTTTCCATCCCAAGCTGGATCAATTACGGCCGCGTCGCGGGTTTCGGAATCAGCGACAAGATACGCGTTCGTTTGAACGGGTCCGAGGGTGAAAGATACAATTTCAAGCATAGCAGAATCCTCTATGGTTCGGACTACAGAACCATTATAAGTCAGGAGCAAGTTCGATATGATCTAACGGAATTTTTTTCGAGCGCGGAATGAAGATGAGGCTGAGAGCAATTCCGATCACGATCAAAACGAGTCCAGCCGGATACATCAGCGTCGGATCAAGCTGATAAAGATATCCGGCGAGCGGCGGTGCGAGCAATACCGTTGCAGAACCGATCATTTCAGTGATGCCATAGGCAAGCCCCATTTGCGATTCATGCACAAACGGACGAACCTGCGCCACGCCCAATCCGCGCAGTGCGCGAAACCCGCCGAGAAGAAAATATCCAAGCGCGAACCAGCCAAAGCCCGATCCACGCCACAGCAAAACAGCAAATAATGATACGCTGATTTGACCTAATATGAAACCGGTGCGCGCTTCGAATTGACCGAACAAGAAAGTGAGTGCCGCATTGCCGAGACCGCCAATCGAAAATAATTCGCCAATTGCTACAAGAGATAGACTGCGTTGGTTTAACAAAAAATTCGGCGTCAGCGGTTGAGGTAAATAGGTTGCAAATGCCACAACAAAAAGTATGGAGAGGAAACTTAAATAGCGCCAATTGGTTAGCAAGCTGGGAGGCGGATCTTGAGGATCACGATGATCGCGCGGCTGCGATGCAATGAATAAAAGCACAATCGTGGATAAGATAAAAATACCGGTCGAGAAAAAATAAACTTGCCGCAAACCGAAATGATCGCCGATCCAACCGCCGGTAACGGGACCAAGCACCGCGCCCGCGTTATAGGTCATGGAAATAAATGTGATGGCGCGCCCCACTGACCAGCCGCCGCGCGCGGCGGTCACATAGCTGTCAAGCGGCGAAGCGACAAATGCGGTAAAACCATAAATCAAAACGCCAACGATAAAAACCGGGAGCGTTCTGGCAATCGCCATCAACAAAGTTGCTGCGATACCAGTGGTCCACGCCGCAAGCAACAACGGACGACGACCGATTAAGTCTGAGAGATGACCAGCGGGAATATGTGTGAGCGTCATCACTGCACCGAACGCGCCGAGGATCACGCCAATTTGAATCGGGTCAGCGCCAAGTTGCTGAAGATAGATCGGCTGAAAAAGTAAAAACATACTTTCACCAAGTCCCCACAAAAACAAGGATGCGCCCAGCCAAAGCAAAGTACGATTCATGAATGCAGAGACTCCAATGTAATACTTTTGCTCAAATCAATCATTCCGCATCCACGCGGGATGCAAGGTGGCTACCGTTTTATAAACCGGACAATTCTTTTCATGCGCTCCCGCTAAATACCCCGCACTGACAAGGAACTCACGTACGATCTCACCGCCCGTGAACACAAAGGTTTGCTTGAATAATTTTGTCCATTCTTCCAAAGTTAAAGATGAATGAGCATCGAGCCAATCTTTGAATGAACCGCATTCTCCGCGCAGGGTCTGAATGCGTTTTGCATTTTCAATCGCCGCATTGATCTTCAATCGGTTGCGGATAATGCCCGCGTCCGCGAGCAGACGCGTCACATCACGTTTGCCATAAGATGCAACTTTATCAATATCAAAATTATCATAAGCGCGGCGAAAGTTATCTGCCTTTTTAAGAATCGTGATCCATGAAAGACCGGCTTGATTGATCTCGAAGATGAATCGCTCAAAGAGCAAATGATCTTCCGATAACGGAAACCCATATTGGGTGTCGTGATAGATGCGGTTGTATTCATCTTCAGGGTGAGTACGGACATAATCGCAATAACTTGTCACAACTTCAACTCCATGATTGGTAAAATCCGCGGCTGACCATCCACCTCGGAATGCCGTTCGCCAATTTGATACGCGCCCATCTTTATATAAAAGCCAACCGCATTCGGATCGGATTCCAATCGCATTATTTGAAAGCCGCTCTTCTTCGATAAATCAATGGCGTGTTTAAATAATGCGCTTCCAATGCCGGTGCCCATTTGAGCAGGTATCACCCAAAGATTTTCGAGCCAAGCATTATCATCTTTCCCCAGCAACGTATAGAAACCTACAAGCTGATTATCTACACGCGCTGTCCAGCTTTCATTCTTCATAAAGT
Organism: Anaerolineales bacterium; assembly: GCA_049578465.1. Lineage (GTDB taxonomy): Bacteria > Chloroflexota > Anaerolineae > Anaerolineales > Villigracilaceae > Fen-1038. The sequence continues at coordinate 2,703 of JBAUMB010000118.1, read as the reverse complement.
ATTCCGAGTTAAAAGTTAATTCAGGAGACCAGATTTGCATCCAGCGTTGTGGATAACCCCAATGACCTTTGGCAGCTATCGCGATGTCGGTTAACTTTTTAGCGTCTTCCGGTAATGCGCGGCGAATCTCAATATCCATAATGACGTCGATTGTATCTCATAGTATTCTAAATTAAAGAAAGTTAATATTGACCTCTTGTATTCTGCAAGCATTGTTATATACTAGGCGGTTGTATTTTGATACTAAGGAGCAATCAACGATGCATACGATCAAGGAGCCTGGCGCGGACCAACCTCCCAGTCGCCGACTCAAACGTTACTGGCGGGTAGCTGTGCTGGCAAATATCAAGGATGAAAAAGTATCTCTGCCTCCCGGTGTTCCGCCGGATGCTTATGCCGATTTTGACCATATTGAAACGATAGAACATATTCGCAATGCTATTGAAAGCGACGGCCATAAAACTGCTTTTCTTCTGGCTGACCAAAACCTCCCTTTCGCCCTGCGCGAATTCAAACCCGATATTTGTCTCAACATTGCCGAAGGCTTGGGCGGCGACGCACGTGAAGCGCAAGTGCCGGCTTTGCTAGAAATGATGCGAATCCCATACACCGGATCGCGGGTACTAACCAACGGCATCTCCCTCGATAAGACTCTCACTAAACGCATCTGGCGTGACCGACATTTACCGGTCGCGCCTTTCCAGGAATTTATCCTCGGCGATGAGCCTCTTCGCTCAGATTTAAATTTTCCGCTTTTCGTCAAGCCTGCCCGCGAAGGAACCGGCATGGGCGTAGACCTGAAGGCTATCGTTAAGAATGAAAAAGAATTACGAGAACGCGTCAGTTGGGTCATCGAAAATTATAGCCAACCCGCGTTAGTTGAAACGTTTCTTCCGGGCCGCGAGTTCACTGTGGGTGTTATGGGACGTCCTGACGTAAAGCTATACAGTCGCCATCCGGAATGGTACGAGAAGGACGGGTTCCATCGTTTCCCGGTTCTCGAACTGGATAGCAGCCGTTCGGTTACACCGCAAGTTTATAGTCAAGCCGCAAAATCCAAGTCAATCGGCGAAGAAGGTGCACCTGGATATTTTTGTCCTGCAAACCTCGAACCCGAATTGACAAAGAAATTACAATATCTCGCTTGGCGCGCGCATACTTTGCTCAACGCACTTGATATTTCACGCACCGATATTCGCCTCGATGCAGAAGGCACCCCGCGTCTTTTGGAGATCAACACCCTTCCAGGTCTCACACCTGATTACAGCGATCTATGTCTACAAGCCAGCGCGGAGGGAATCGCGTACAACGATTTAATTCTTGAAATCCTTTACATGGGCGCGAGTCGCTGGGGAATGTTGGAGCCGCGTGAGGCTCCGATAGAAGCGGGCAAGCACAGATAAAGACCACTACAATACAATATAGAAATCGCAATTAACCCTGTTACGCCACATTTGATGAAATGTGGCGTAACTTTTTGGCTAATAATGCTATAAGCAAATTCATCTAGCTTACGTCTTCACAATGTCCGCATATCCTTATCAAAAGTTCTTCACGCTCTTATACTATATTTGCAATCGGTATGCAAGCTTTTCAAAAAGGAGTTACATTTCATGTCGAGCACAAAAGATTCTTCCTCATCCACCTCTACGACGAGCCACAAAAGGAATTTTTGGTATATTGCCGGCTCAATCGTCATCATATTGATCATTGGCGGTGGATATCTATATTATCAATCAGCTCAGCAACAAAGCAAAGCTGCAGTCGCGGCTAAGTCAGCGCTTCAAACAGCAACCGTTCGCCAAGGAAGCATCGTAATCAGCGCCAGCGGCACAGGAACGGTCGTTGCGGCGGCTACCGCCAATCTGGGATTTCCAAACACCGGCTCGTCAAGTGGTGGGAACGGTACGCTTACACAACTCAATGTCGTTGTAGGCGATCAAGTCAAAGCTGGAGAATTATTGGCAGCAGAAGACAATACCAATCAGGCGCAAGCTTTAGCTCAGGCGAAATTCAACCTAGCCCAATTGACTTCCCCGGCCGCGCTCGCAACAGCTCAAGGCGCTATTGCCACCGACCAAGTCAATGTGAACAATGCCTACCAAACTCTCGAATTTTTAATCAGCCCAGAAAGAGTTCATTGGGAAGAAGAAGTGGCTACCGCTCAACAGAACCTGACCAATGCTCAATTGGATGCCCAAGCTTCTCCGTCCGCGGATGCCACACAAAAAGTCCAAGATGCTCAGAACGCTCTCAACTACGCTAATCAACAATTGCAAGGGGCAATAGATTGGTATGGCAAAGTGTATGTGCCTGAAAAATTTACGTACCTTGTTAGCAGCACAAGTGGAACAACTGGTGGAAGAGGATTTAGAGGCGGTAGTGCTAGTCAGCCGACCAAGGTTATTAGCCCACCCACCAACACAATGATTGCCGGTGCGCGTGCGGCTCTTGCATTGGCACAAGCACAAGAAGTGCAGGATCAGGATCTGGTAACAGCCATATCCACTGGCGTTGTCCCAGATACCGCTACGGGACCGAGCCTTACCGCGCTCAAGCAGGCAGAAACCGACTTACAAAATGCACAAACCAATTTCGATGACACTCAAATCATTTCCCCTATTAATGGAACCGTCACTGCAGTAGCCAACCAAATCGGCGATACTGTCGGATCAGCTACGGTCATTACAGTTTCAGATTTAT
>JBAUMB010000117.1:0-38621 GCA_049578465.1 Anaerolineales bacterium | reverse complement strand
ATTCTCGCAACTCTGGTGGATCCCTATTGGCTTATATTGCGCTTCTGATGCAGCCTCCCCCAAGTGACGGAGAGCAACACTCCCCGGTCGATGGATGCGATAAGGGAGTGTTTGTTGTAGTATTAGTTCAGGCCCCATGTAGGACCATTGGTCTGTCAGTTACAGATCATACAAATGGTGAGCGTCACGCAAGCCACCATCCATCATCATACTGAGCTAATGGCTCAAGAGGAGAAATCTCATGTTGTGGACTATCATCGTAATTCTAGTAATCTTGTGGTTGCTCGGCTTTTTCGGTCGGAACATAAATCAAGGCTTCCCGCAAACAGGCGGTTGGATCCACATTCTGATCGTGATCGCCATCATCCTGATCATCTTACATTTAATTGGTGTAATGTAAACATCTCCTAGCTCATTTAAACGGAGAAATCTGATGCTTATTTTGATCATTGTAATTCTGGTAATCCTGTGGCTGCTCGGCTACTTCGGTCCGAACGTGATTCCAAGCATCCCGCACTTCGGCCCTTGGGTTCACATCCTGATCGTTATCGCCGTTATTCTCATCATATTGGACCTCCTTGATATTTTATAAATATCAAAGTTGTTCGCAAAATAGGATCGGCCAGGCAAACCGTCTTTTCGTAGACAATGTGGAAAGGAGATTTCCAATGTTGTACACGATCATCGTCATTCTAGTAATTCTGCTCTTGATTGGAATCTTGTGATCAAGCTAGCGACTTAAGTATCGCAACTTTTCGTTTGATTGAATTGAAAAACATTATGAATGTTATGCGCCGCGAGATTAGCACTGCCGCTACTTTAGCAACCTTATTAGTGTTGCTGACTCTGGCCGCTTGTGGTCCTCAGGTAGCCACCCCTCCACCCGTACCCAACGTTGAATTAGTTTTGGCTACACCAGCCGAAATAACCGACCAGCCAGTTGTGGTAGTTACGATGACTGTGGCAGATAATTCCGCTGATAATCAAGCGGCAGCGACTGCCGAAATTGTGCTTGCCAACGCACAGGCAACGGTGGATTCAGCGAACGCCACGGTAGGCGCAGCCCAGACACAGGATCAAAATAATGCGGATGTCATTGCAGCTCAAATAGCTTCCACCGCCGAAATTGCACAATCCCAAGCGCACGCGACTTTTGTTGCGGCTCGTTCGACGCAAAGCGTCGCTTTAACTCAGGACGCGATTCAGCAGACTCAAGAAGCATACAATTTTCAAGTGACATTGGCGGCAGGCACACAGAGCGTCGTGGCTTTGATGACTCAGCAAAATAAAAACGATGTTGCCGCCAGCACGCAGACGGCTGTCGCGAATAATATCGCGACGCAAACCCAAGTAGCTGTTGCAACATCACAGTGGTACACAGATCAGGCGCGTCAGAGCAGAGAACAAAGGCAGATTCCAATCTCGTTCCTTTGGATGTGGTGCCTTCCGATCTTCATCGTGCTATTGGCAGGTTTGGCTCTTTGGGGATTCTGGCGCTGGTTAAGGATTCAGCAAGCTAACCAACGTAATTCCGAGAAACCCGTTGAAAAATTGCAAGCACCAGCAGCGAATCAAATCACAAATCACCAACAAGATGATGCGTTGCCGTATTCTGAAAGCGATGTCGTAGACAGCCGCTATCACCTCACAAAGCCGGAAGATCCGGTGAGTGGATGGCTTGATGAAGTTAAACGCAAGTTGCGAAACAGTGATAAGAGAGACGAAGATGACGACACAGATAATTGATCAACAACATTTCGATCAAGAAGCTCGGCGAATGAGAACTCAGGTATCGACAGTCCTGAAAAAATGGGATTTGCTGCCACGATTTAAACGCTGGCGATTAACGCAAGACCCAAGTACTGGAATGATCGTACTCTTTGCCATACTCAATAACAGATATATTGCCACGCATACCTCGATCCCCTTTAGAGATTATTTTGATCCGCGCGTATTGCATGATCTCGCCAACGAACTGCAAGTGGAAGTAGTATCCTGCAACAGTGACGGTCTCCGCTATGCCTTCATTTTGGACCGCGGAGAACTGAGGAGATTACCGACGCACATCGATTTCCCCTTCATAGATAACGAGAAGCTTTTAGTCAGAGTTGTTTACAGCAATACATCCCAATCTACGCCAACTCCTCCCGTTGATATCCCGGTGGTCGATGACCAAACTCTAGTGCGTCAGGGCGTGGGAGCTTTCTTGAAAGTCTTTGACGATATTAAACTAAAGGATGATGCCGCCTTGCAGTTCTCCGCTCAACACCTACCCGATATTGTGGTCATAGACGAAGATCAATTCAATAAACGAGTAGCAGAACACGAAGCCAATCGGCAGAGGATTAAACATATCAAGAGTTTATTTGATGAGACATCTGGATAGGATCAAGAATTCCGCTCTAACCAGCGAAGTACAAAATCCAATCTGTAATTGTATGATTAAACAAAAGGAGAAATAATGGGACGCAAAGGTGTAAGTAAACGCAAGCCGAAAAAATCAAGACCGTTTTCTAGCGCCGATATCGGTGGTGCTTCTAATACTCGCTCGAACGAACAGCCATCGGTGCAATCTCTTGTAAGCAATAAAGGAAACTCCTTCAATCGGGGCGACATGAATCCCTCGGCCGGATCCAATAATAAAGGCAGAAAAGGACAGTAACTATCCGGATGATGCAATGACGTTTATATAATAAGTATTGCCAAGGAGAAAACAGTGAAACTAAATTTGCTTTTTATCGTTATGGATTTGCTTACCTTACTAGCCTACCCAATCTTATTGGTACACGGCAAAATACGCGAGTTTTCAAGATCAAAAGAAAATATTATTCTGGCGAATTTGCTAATTACTGGTTAGTTTGCACCAAGCAGATAATTAATCAGAATATTTCAAACATGCAAGAGACAATGATTCTTCGCATGATCAAAGCATAAAAAGAAATGGAGATTTGAATGGGAATACTTTCATGGATTGTCGTCGGCTTGATCGCAGGTTGGTTGGCTGGACTGGTCGTAAAGGGAGGTGGATTTGGATGTGTCGGTGATATCGTCGTCGGCGTGATTGGCGGATTGCTAGGCGGCTGGCTTGCTTCTCGTTTCTTCCACATGGGCGATCCGATGTCAGGTATCAACTTTGAATCCATTGTGGTCGCGTTCATCGGAGCAGTGATACTGATTATCATATTGCGCCTGATAAGCGGGAGAAGGGTTTAACTTTCTGAAGGAGGCAGGAATGAAAATTTTGCTAGTCTACCCGGAATTTCCGGACACCTTTTGGAGTTTCAAACACGCCCTGAAATTTGTCCGGAAAAAGGCTGGTGCGCCACCGCTTGGTCTTTTGACTGTTGCAGCCATGTTGCCTTCCGGATGGGAGAAACGACTCGTTGATCTCAACGTGACCAGCCTCACGGATGAAGATTTGGCATGGGCTGATTATGTTTTTGTTAGCGCCATGATCGTCCAACGCGAATCAGCTCGTGCCGTCATTCATCGCTGTAAATTGGCTGGTGTGAAAGTGGTGGCAGGCGGACCGCTCTTCACAATGGAACATGAACAATTCCCGGACGTGGATTATTTTGTGTTGAACGAGGCTGAGGAGACTCTGGCGCCGTTCTTGCGCGACCTGTTAGCGGGTCAGGCTCGACGCGTTTACTCATCCGATAAATTTCCCGATATTCACCAGACTCCTGCCCCGCTTTGGAAGCTTGCAAACCTCAAGCAGTACGACACCGTCAGTGTCCAGTTCTCGCGCGGCTGCCCCTTCAATTGCGACTTCTGCAATGTGACCGCGTTGTTGGGTCATTATCCGCGCACCAAAACCGCCGCGCAGATTATTGCCGAGCTGGATAGCCTTTATGAAATGGGTTGGCGCAAAAGCATCTTCTTTGTGGACGATAACTTTATCGGAAACAAGAAGCAGATCAAGTCTGAGGTACTGCCAGCTTTAATAGAATGGCGTAGGGGTAAAACCGGTATGCCGTTCAACACAGAGGCTTCCATCAATCTAGCTGATGATCCAGAACTGATGCGTCTCATGACGCAAGCTGGATTCGACACGGTCTTTGTCGGAATTGAAACGCCCAATGAAGACAGTCTGATCGAATGCAGTAAGAATCAAAACAAAGGCCGCGATCTGGTAGAGAGCGTCAAGCGACTCCAGCGCGCAGGTCTTCAGGTACAGGGAGGTTTCATCGTTGGGTTCGACAATGATTCCCCTTCGATCTTCCAACAGCAGATTGATTTTATCCAGAAGAGCGGCATTGTCACGGCCATGGTTGGGTTACTACAAGCCCCTTTAGGAACGCGCCTTTACGAGCGTATGCAAAAAGAGGGCCGCCTGGTCAATAAATTTTCAGGCGATAATGTGGATGGCTCGACCAACATCATCCCGTTGATGGGTTTGGAGCCTTTGCGTGAAGGCTACCGAAAAATCCTGGAACAAATCTATGCGCCCAAATTTTATTACGAGCGCGTTTTGACATTTCTGCGCGAGTATCAGCCGCCCAAAATTAGACTCCAATTGGAGCCGCAATATATCTTGGCTCTGGGCCGATCCATTTACCAACTTGGGATTCGCGGCGTTGAACGCGTCCAATATTGGCAGCTCTTTTTCTGGACCTTGTTCCGGCGTCCGCGCTTGTTCCCGCTCGCGATCACATTCGCAATCTATGGCTTTCATTTCCGCCAAGTGGCAGAGCTCCATGTTAGCTAATTATTTATGAAGAAGAAATCCTAAAAGAGCCAGATTGAAAACGTATAAGATACAGATGTCAGATCATCAAAAAAATCGAAGGCATGAGGAGTAAAGATAATGGTAACCAAGACAGACAAGATGGAACACAAACAGTCATCCAGAGGGCAACGAAAGCATGTGCGTCGGATGAAACAGGAAGCTCGCAGAACCAGCATCCCTGACAATCCCATAAAGAAGAGGGTTCGCAAACCTGCGGTAGTGAAAGAATAAGTTCAGCGTTTTGTATTTGTTGAATGTTTTATCCAATTCAAGGGTGCCGCATGATTGAATTAAATACCGGGTTGCCAAAATTGTGCATATTAGGCAACCTTATTTAGGTTCCTAAGTAGACAGACACATTATGAGTGAAGAAAGCTCTCACAAGCTTAATCTATCCATGAAGAGGATATTGTATGAATCCAAATGAAAAGCATCATCGTGCCATTTTGCAGAGCATAGCTCACAGGGCGATGCTCGAGCGAGGCTTGTTGCCTGACTTTTCAGCTGGCGCACTCGCTCAACTTGAGACGATTCAGAAACCGGCTGGTGAGGATAGTGAACTGATCCGTGATCGAAGGGAGTTGCTTTGGGCTTCCATCGATAACGATGACTCACTCGACCTGGATCAGTTGACAGTTGCTGAGGCGATGCCCGGAGGCAAAGTCAAAATTATGGTTGCTGTCGCCGATGTAGACTCGCTCGTCAAGGAAGGTTCCGCGATTGACGATCATGCACACCACAATACTACCTCAATATATACCGCGGCTCGGATCTTCCCGATGCTTCCTGAAAAACTTTCTACAGATCTGACATCGCTCAATCTCAATGAGGATCGCTTAGCTTTTGTGGTTGAAATGGAAATTGACGCAGACGGTTCTATCCTGAATTCTGAAATTTACAGGGCGCGTGTCCGCAATCATGCCAAACTAGCCTATAACCGTATCGCCGCATGGTTGGATGGGAATGAAGCTGAGCCGGAGGCTGTCTCTGTTGTTCCCGGGTTGGATGAAAACTTGCGGATGCAGGATCAAGCTGCTCAAAGTATGAAGAAGCTTCGCCATGTTCACGGAGCGCTTAGTTTGGAAACCATTGAAGCCAAGCCGGTATTCGACGAAGATCAACTCCGCGCGCTTGAAGTCGAAGAAAAGAACCGTGCGAAAGAACTCATCGAAGATTTCATGATTGCGGCGAACGGTGTGACCGCACGATTTCTTTCAGCCAAGAATTCCCCTTCGATCCGTCGCGTGGTACGCACGCCAAAACGATGGGAGCGGATTGTCGAAATTGCCGCGGATCATAAATTCGATCTTCCAGAACTCCCAGATTCAAAAGCGTTAGAAGAATTTCTTATCAAGCAAAAAACGGCGGACCCGCTGCGCTTCCCCGACTTGTCCTTAGCTGTGATCAAGCTCTTGGGTACTGGTGAATATATTGCAGAACTGCCTGGGGGAAACGTCCCGGGCCACTTTGGCTTGGCGGTGAAGGATTATGCTCACTCGACAGCTCCGAATCGCCGCTATCCAGACTTGCTGACTCAACGCTTGTTGAAAGCAGTCCTGGAAGGGAAGCCTGTGCCTTATCGTAAAGATGAATTGGATATCTTGGCGGCTCACTGCACAGAAGCAGAAGATGCAGCTAACAAAGTCGAACGACGGGTGGGCAAATCTGCCGCCGCGCTCTTGCTCGAATCGAGAATCGGAGAGCAGTTTGATTCGATTGTCACCGGTGCTTCCGAAAAGGGAACATGGGTCCGGCTTCTTACGATTCCAATTGAAGGCAAGCTCGTACAAGGATTTGAAGGCATGGATGTCGGTCACCGGCTGCGCGTTCAGTTAATATCGGTAGATGTTGAGCAAGGCTATATAGATTTCAAAAAAGTCGGTTCATATAAACATCGATAAGGAGAATTTTATGAAAAAAGAAATTGGTTTGTGGATCGATCATCGTGAAGCGATCATCGTCATCCTCACTGCCGATGGAGAAGAAATCAAGCATATCGCCTCAAACAACGAAAAACATATCCGATACTCTGGCAGTTCACATTCTAAAACTCCAGAAGGATTAAAAGAGGTCTCCTCAGAAGATCAGCGCGATAGAAAATTTGGAAATGATCTTAGTAAATTTTATGATGAGATCATTGCGAGTATTCGTGATGCAGACTCCATCGAGATATTTGGTCCCGGTGAAGCCAAAGGCGAGCTGGAAAAACGTGTTAAGCAAGAAGGACTCAAATCACACATCCTTGCTGTAGAAACCATGGATAAGATGACCGATCATCAGATTTCGGCAGAAGTCCGGGAACATTTTTCGACTAAAAACGTGTCAGAAAAAACACGATCAAGCAATACCAATGAGAAAGAAAAAGAAAGAGACGCAAAGAGAGAAGGTGAAAAGAAAGAACTGCGAGGATATCATGAGCAATAAACGAAAATTTTCATCTGAAGAAGCTCGCTCGATTGATCACAAATCGATATAGAGGAATCAATGAGTGTACTTAAAAGTCCATCAAAAGTCACCGGAAAACCTACTGGTGGAAACCAAGCTGTAATCTCTGATCAACTTATCGAAAAGGCGCGCGCAGATAGCGATGCAGTCTTAAAGCAACTTGAGTCGCAGCTGACAGGATTGAGCACAACAGAAGCTGAATCCCGCAACAAACTCTATGGGTTGAATGAGATTGCGCGCGAAAAGCGTCAATCGCCTTTGATGCGCATTGTAGATAATGTCAAGAATCCTCTTGTCATCCTGCTGACTGCGCTGGGCATACTTTCGTATCTGACCGGCGATGTACGGGCAATGATCGTTATTTTCGTGATGGTGCTGCTGGGTATTGTATTGCGATTTTATCAAGAGATGCGAGCCGACAACGCCGCGGAAAAACTTAAGGCGATGGTCAATATCACAGCCACTGTATTGCGCGATGGCAAAAATTCGGAGATTCCGTTGAAGCTTCTGGTGCCGGGCGATATCATCCGCCTAGCAGCGGGAGATATGGTTCCTGCAGACGTGCGAGTGCTTACCGCTAAGGATCTATTTTTGAATCAAGCTACCTTAACCGGCGAATCTTTGCCCGTAGAGAAGAAAGCCGCGCCTGCCTCTGCCGATATTAAGAATCCGTTGGAGCTACCGGATATTTGTTTCCTAGGCTCGGCCGTGCAAAGCGGTACCGCCATAGCTGCTGTCATTCACACGGGCCCGAAAACATACTTCGGATCACTTGCCGCCAGCATCGTCGGAGAGCGTGTACTGACCAGTTTCGACAAGGGCATTAATAAGTTTACCTGGCTGATGATCCGCTTCATCGCTGTAATGGTTCCCGCTGTGTTCCTGATCAACGGACTGACCAAGCACAACTGGCTGGAAGCATTCTTGTTTGCTATGGCAGTGGCAGTTGGACTGACACCTGAGATGTTGCCCATGATCGTGACGGTTAACTTGTCCAATGGTGCCTTGGCGATGGCGCGCAAGAAAGTAATCGTTAAGCGTTTAAACGCCATCCAAAACTTTGGCGCGGCAGATGTGCTGTGCACGGATAAGACTGGCACTCTCACTCAGGGTAAGATCGTGCTTGAGAAGCATTTGGATGTTCACGGCAAAGAGAGTGAGCGTGTCTTAGAGTACGGATATATGAACAGCTACTTTCAGACCGGTCTCAAAAACCTGATGGATGAAGCCATCCTCGATTATGGTCACCTTGAGGAAGATCTAAAGGTTAAAACGGATTATCACAAAATAGATGAAATCCCTTTCGACTTTCAGCGGCGGCGGATGTCCGTGATTGTGCAAGATAGCAAGAACCAACATATTTTGATTTGTAAGGGTGCGGTAGAAGAGATCATGCGCCTTTCAACGCGCGTGGAAGTCGAAAGTCAAGTGCTGGATGTTACACCGGAACACGATGCTCATCGCAAGCTTCTTGTACAAGAACTGAACGCGCAGGGCTTTCGCGTCGTTGCCGTAGCATACAAAGTCATGCCTGGCAATAATGAAGAACCACACTATGAAGTGCAAGATGAATCGGATATGACCTTGCTGGGCTTTCTAGCCTTCCTTGACCCGCCCAAGGACACAGCGATGGAGGCTTTGAAGCGGCTGAAAACGTTGAACGTAGATGTCAAAATTCTGACCGGCGATAATGAGATTATCACTGCATACATTTGCAAACAGGTGGGCATGCCGGTAGATAAAATCCTGCTCGGTTCGCAAATTGAAGCGATGAGCGAATCGGAATTAGAAGAAGCCGTCAGTCTTACTAACATTTTTGCCAAGCTGGCACCGGCCCAAAAGGAACATATCATCCACGCTTTACAAAGCAAAGGACATGTTGTCGGTTTCATGGGCGATGGAATCAACGATGCACCAGCCCTCAAAGCGGCCGATGTCGGCATTTCGGTGGACAGCGCCGTAGACATCGCCAAGGAATCATCTGACATCATCTTACTGGAAAACAGCTTACTCGTATTAGAACAAGGTGTCATCGAAGGCCGCCGCGTATTTGGCAATATCACCAAATATATTAACATGGCGGCTAGTTCCAACTTCGGGAATATGTTCAGTGTGGTAGGAGCCAGCGCGTTTCTACCTTTCGTGCCCATGTTGCCGATCCAAGTGCTGACCAACAACCTTCTCTACGATTTCTCACAGACCACCATCCCCACCGACCAGGTCGATAGTGACTGGCTGACAAAGCCGCGCAAATGGACGATGGGATCGATTACGCGCTTCATCATTTTCATTGGCCCCATTAGTTCAATCTTCGATTACGCCACATTCTGGATCATGATCTATGTGTTCCATGCTTGGAATAATGCTGCACTCTTCCACACCGGCTGGTTTGTGGAGTCGATCTTTACGCAGACGCTGATCATCCACGTCATCCGTACGAAGAAAATCCCGTTTATCCAGAGCTGGGCCAGCTGGCCGCTGATAGTCAGTTCTGTCATCATCGTCTCTGTGGGTGCATGGCTGACAGTTTCACCTCTGGCAGGAACACTTGGATTTGTGACTCTACCGCCTTCGTTTTGGCTGTACTTGGCAGGGTTGATGGCGGGTTATGTAATTCTCACCCAGATCGTGAAAACCTGGTTCTATCACCGGTATGGTGAATGATTGTTTTTCCTAATACCAACTATTTTCAGTATGTTGATTCTGCGTGTGATCATCACCACCGATTTACTCTTATCGGCGGCTTGCTAGGCGCCCTCGCCTGCTTCAAAGATCGGTTCAACGCTGCATTGGTCAATGCGGATGACCCAACGCGGGCAGTAATACTCGATCAAGCAATTCTTTCCAGAAAAGATGATAAGTAACAATGCTCTGTTCATTACCTTTCAACATATATCCGCGTAAAGGCGGCTTTGAAAGGTAATGAACAGAACATCCAAAGTCATTACGACAGGGAATAATTACGTATTAAATTAAACGGCCCCAGTATCAGTCTTACTATATTTATAATGGATCTTAGAAACAGTACGCAAACGCTCTGCCGCATCTTCTGGCGTGATGTCTCGTTGAGGCATCGCCAACAATTCATAACCAACCATGAATTTGCGCACACTGGCGGAGCGCAGCAACGGCGGATAAAAATGCGCGTGCAAGGTCCACTCAGGATGCGACTGACCATCGAAAGGAGCTTGATGGAATCCCATCGAATACGGAAAGGATGTTTCGAATAAATTATCGAATCGAATGGTCACTTGCCTCAAGACTTCAGCTAAAGCTGTGATTTCGATTGAAGATAGTTCCATCAAATAGGCTGACGGCCGATGAGCGATTAGTAATATTTCGAACGGCCACACTGCCCAGAATGGCACGAGCGCAGTGAAATGTGTATTCTGAAAGACAACGCGCTCAGCGCGTTTTTGTTCTTCCTCCAAATAGTCAAGCAAAAGAGGTTGTTCGTGCTCACGAAAATAAACAACTTGTGATGCAATCTCCTTGGTAATTTCATTTGGTAATTGGGATTGAGCCCAGATTTGACTGTGCGGATGCGGATTGGAGCAGCCCATCATCGCGCCTTTATTTTCAAAGACTTGAACGTTTTGAATGAAATCTTTTGCACCCAACTCGGCAGTTTGTTGTGCCCAAGTTGCGATGATGTTTTCTATAACAGGAAGTTCGAGTTCGGGCAGGGTTAGATCGTGGCGCGGCGAGAAACAAACTACCCGGCAGAGTCCGCTCTCGGAAAAGGAAACCAGCAACGGGTGGTCGGAAGCGTGAGATTCTTGAATCGAATCAGGCGTCAGAGCTGCGAAGTCATTGTCGAAGACAAACGTACCTTCATATGCCGGATTTTTTATTCCACCAGCGCGCTCGTTGCCAGGACACAAATAGCAAGTCGGATCATATCGCGGTAAGTTTTCAGGCTGAACCTTTTCCACTTGGCCCAGCCAGGGACGTTTGGTGCGCTGCGGAGAAACCAAAACCCAGTCTCCGGTCAACGGATTGAAGCGACGATGCGGTAAATCAAACATCTCCTGACTTTCTTATAACTCTTATATTAAATTCAGCGACTGAATGATCGCCACGCCACGCGGTTCTAGATGTACCGAGTCTTTTGCGTGAGCACCCGTGACTAGATCCGTTCCTTCTGCAGACAAGTCCACTTGCACTTCTTTATCGGAATAGTTGAGCACAAACAGCCAAGTATGAACACCATCGCTGCGCTGTATCATTTCCACACCAGTGGGCACTTGGCGCGCAATCTGAAATCCGATATCTTTAAAGATGAGTGCCAGCAACCATGATAATCCTTCTTGATCAAGTGATGTGCCACAATAATAACTCATCCCTTTTCCAAACCGATGACGCGTAATGGTGGGACTACCAGCAAAATAATCTTCACGATAACCTGCCAAGCTTTCCGCGCCCTCGAGATGAATGATATCGCTCCATCGATCACAAACAAACTGCATTCCATCCTGCGTTTCGATGCGGTTCATCTGCGTTTGAGCATATGGCACAAACTCTTCGATCCATAGCCCTAGCATCTTGCGAAAGGGTGCAGGATAGCCGCCCAGCCAAACGTGTTCGCTGCCGTCTACAATGCCACTAAAGAAGTCCATCAATAATATGCCGCCATTGTTAACGTACTGTTCAATGTTTTTAGCAGTTTGAGCGCTTACCAAATATAAATGCGGCGCAATGACTAAACGATATTGCGAGAGGTCGGTATCTGGATGAACAAAATCTATAGTGATGTTTTGCCGAAATAATTCGCCATAGAACTTCATAATTTCCGGTAAAAGTTTCAGATCATTTAAAGGTTTGTCTCCACTTTCAAGCGCCCACCAGTTTTCCCAGTCAAAGACAATGGCAACATCAGCTTGGACGCGGCTGGGAATCACCGCGTCGAAGCGATGCAATTCCTCTCCCAGCTCTTTCGCTTCACGCCAGACCCGAGAATTGATTCCAGCGTGAGGGATAACTGCGCTATGAAATTTTTCCGAACCCGCCTTTGAAGCGCGCCATTGAAAAAACATAATTCCGTTTGCACCGCGTGCCATTGCCTGATAACTACCCAGCCGCATTACGCCAGGACGTTTTGTGGTATTTTGCTCGCGCCAGTTGACGTGCGTTGGCGCCTGTTCCATTAATATCCATGGCTGGCCCTGCTTTAAGGATCGCATTAAATCAAAACCCATTGCAGACTCGATCATCCAGTTTGGATCTGATGTATCTGGGTAGCTATCAAATGAAACAACATCCTCTTTTGCCGCCCATTTCCAATAGTCCAAGGGTCGATGAAACCTCATAAAATTAGTCGTCACAGGAATATCCGGCGTGATTTCTCGTAGAATGGCTTGTTGTTCTTCAAAACATTCCAGCCAAGAATCAGAACAGAATCGCTGCCAATCCAGCCTTTGCATGGGATTGACATTTGCCGGGGTTCGCATCGGCGGCATGACCTCGGCCCAATCAGTATAATGCTGACTCCAAAATGATGTACCCCACGCTTCGTTGAATGCGTCCAATGAACCATAGCGCTTCTGTAGCCACTCACGAAAAGCGGCGATGGAAGCTTCGCAAAAGCATTCGGTGACATGGCAGGCGTATTCATTATCCACATGCCAGAGTGCTAAAGCAGGATTGTGGCGAACATGGTTTGCAAGTTGAGTAACCAACTGTTTCGCGCCTTCACGATAGGCAATGCTATGAGGACAGTAATGTCGCCGCGAGCCATGCCACAATCTAACGCCATCAACATTGACAGGCAATATTTCGGGATGAAGATGGATGAGCCATGGAGGCGGAGAGGCCGTGGGCGTCGCAAGATTCACGCGGACACCATGCTTGTAAAGTAGTGTCATTATTTCATCAAGCCAGGAAAAATCGTATTGCCCCTTTTTTGGTTCGGTTTTCGCCCAGGCGAAGATACCAAGCGACACGAGATTTACGCCCGGTTCCTGCATCAAGGTTGCATCTTCCAACCAAACGTCGCGACTCCATTGTTCGGGATTGTAATCTCCGCCATAGAAGAAATGTGGAAACATGGTTTTACTCCAGCAAATTGTTATTTCAATGAAATCTATAATTGAGATAAGCCATCCGCCAATATGACGGATGACGGAACTTATTGGCAACTAGAAATCTGTAATTCTTTTCATCCGGTCCCGATATTTATCTCGGAATTGGGCATTGAGGCGAAGAACCTCTTGCTCGTTACCAGTAAAAGAACAGCGCAAACAATAGTATTCATCTTTATCTCGGTCATAAAGCATATCCATATCGATCTCGCGCATCAAGCAGCGCGGACAGCGATAATTCAACTTGCCTTTTCGACCTTGAGCCATATGCGTAAATCTCCTTAGATTTTGATTGTCCTAGCCTGCGAATCAGACTTCCTCAAAAAAGGCGATCGCCAAATTCGCCAAAGGTAAATGAATTCATCAACTCGCCTTTTCAAGTTTAAGCCAAGTGTGAAACTCACTCTTTCCCAAGAACGTTTTCCTAATACCAAGTGTAAACATAGGAGAAAAAGCAAAGCCTTCACGAAAGTATCCGCTCGCATCACCGGCATTTGTACGCATGCCAAGACGGGTATCAATTTGCGGCACAACTGCCATCGCCTCAACGATACCATTCATCTCAGATTGGCGGCAGCGATAGGCGTACTCAATGCTTTCAGTTCCGGATGCACCTTGGAGGCTCAATCTCACGCCGGTCAAGTCTTCAGGGTATTCGGTCGTCCCATAGCAGGCGGTCACATATTCGTCAATCGTCACTTCTGCATGCTGGTCGGTAGTATCAACGATCTTCCTGATAATCTCGATCTCCCCGGTTCTCTCGGTAATACAAAAGATCGACTGCACCTGAATGCTAAGAGACGAAAACTCAATTTCCACAGGTTCAAGTGTGACAATGCGAGTATTACCTTCTTCTGAAAAAGATGCCAGTGTACGGCATGTACATAAATCAACTTCTTCGCCCTGATAGCTAAACTTGCAACTCTTGACTGCTCCTTCGCCTGCATAATGAGTGAAATAGCCGGCTCGATATAGAGACTGTATTAAGAAAGGGTACGATGCATCTTGAAGATATTTGGTTCCGACTCCACACGGACGAATGAGCTTCGCCGCATAGGGCCGCAGGTCAATCATGGCACCGCCCTGATTCATATCCAGGCAGAAGCGCATCCACGGATCAACGTACCAGAATTGTTGCCGCTTAGAGCCGTACAAAATATCTTTCCAAAGCGTACACTCAGGGCGGGTATAGGTTCGGTTCTTGCGGAAGGTATCTGCAAACTCACTCAGAGTCATATCTTGGGCTTTTCCTTCTTGTTTGAGCTGTCGGTAGTAGGTCATACCATCCCGATAGCTCTTCAATAGGAAGTTGTAATCTGCCTCCCAGCGGCCGCTCTTACTCATCCAACCGGGACCGACGATTAAAATATTATAGGCAAAGCCTCGGTTATATTTAGACAT
This sequence comes from Anaerolineales bacterium, assembly GCA_049578465.1. GTDB lineage: Bacteria > Chloroflexota > Anaerolineae > Anaerolineales > Villigracilaceae > Fen-1038. Next base: position 23,963 of record JBAUMB010000117.1, on the reverse strand, counting down.
AGCCCGGTATTGATCCACGATATTATTGAAGTACGGAATCTCCCTACCATCATATACCATGCCGCGCAGAATATTCTGCGGATGAGTACCAAAGTAGGATCCGGGGCCATCAAACACCGCCATCAAATCTCTGGAGATGTGAGGAATAGCTACGATACCAATATCATCTTCTTCGCTTGAGGCCGGACAATGTATATTGCGTTTGGAGGGTATCCAAGGATTCCACGGCCCGCCGTCAAACAAGGTATACCATGAGTTATTAGCATTCCAATAAGCCTTCGGGCCTTCCTCCCAGCAGCTTGCAACTCCTACTTTAATCATGGGGTATTTCTCTTTAATATAATTTACCAGCTCGGCATCCATATAGTATGAACCCGTCGAGGTGGGATAGAAATCAAACACTTCAAAGAATTTACCGAGCACCTCATCAACAATTTTCTTTTTATCCTCGATGGAGAAAAGCCAGATCGCCAATTCTCTGGATTTGAAGCGCTCCCGAAATTCCTGGCACTGCAAGCCAAGAAAAGTGGATCCAATCTCATCGCCATATCGCTCATGATGTTCTTTGGAGATAGCTACCGCCTCTTGATTGAAGAGACTAGCATATGTCATTTGAATGGTAGTACGCATCCCATTTTCGTGCGCAATTTGCTGTTGGAGCCGAAAAATCTCAAGTGATTCCTGCAGGATTGCAGTGCGGGTAAGATCTTCTTTCTTCCCTTGTTCCACTTCTTTTTGTATATATTCAGGAACCATTTCTGGCCGGTGAACGATGGTCACATAAAACTCACTCATACCTAAGTACCATTTGCGCCCTTTGCTTTTATGGTTTCCATGGCTGTCGAAAAATCGTCATAAGTTAGAGGATGAGCCAAGCAGTGATCAGCCCCCAAATCTCTCGCACGCGTGATATCGGCAACCGATGAACACACAATGATGGAGAAATCGCAATTCGCAAGTTGCACGACTAGAGATTGTGATATTTCCAAACCCTCGATGGAAGGAAAGAGAATCGCAATGGGGTGAAGCTCGCAGATCTCCTGAGGCGAGAGGACATTTTGAACAGCGATTACATCATACCCGCTGCGCTCGGCATATCGTTCTACCAAGTACTGTAGCATCGTATCGTTTCCAATCATCATAATTTTGGGTCGCACAAAGGTTGCCACGGATGATTATCTCCTATGCCTTAACACTTCCCAAGCTCAACCCGCCCTGCCAATATCGTTGCAGGAATAGGAATACAATCATGACCGGTACGATAGCTACTACCGAACCAGTAATCACTAGGATATACAATACTTGTGCCACTCCCGGTTGAGAGGCTAATGAGTTCCAGTAGGCTAGGCCAACCGTAAGCAAGTAAAGATCTGACCTGCTTAAAAGAAGTAACGGTAGGAAATAATTATTCCATGCACCGACAAAGGCGAAAAGCAGCACGGTCACATAGCCGGGCATCAGCAAGCGAAAAGCAATCGAGATGAAGATGCGAAATTCACCTGCCCCATCAACGCGTGCCGCGTCGAGTAAATCTGGGGGCACTGCCTGCTCAGCATAAATTCGCATCAGGTAAACACCGAATGGATTGACCAGTGTAGGCAGGATCACAGCTAGTAACGAGTTCGAAAGTCCGCTTTTGCTCATCATCAGGAATAGCGGCACTGCAAAAACCGTGGCGGGCACAAAAATAGAACCAAGCACAATGCCAAACAGGAAATTACGTCCCCAGAATCGGAATTGTGCGAACGCGTATCCCGCCATCGCAGAGATGAGAGATGAACCCAGCGAGGCAATGATTGCGTAGACTGCTGTATTCCTCATCCATAAGACAAAATGTCCATTATCATATGCGAAAAGATCTTTAAGGTTTTGAAAGAAATTAAAGTTATTACCAAACGAGAATCCAAACGTTGAGAACAATCCTGCATTTGTCTTAGTGCTGGAGATCAACAGCCAAATAAGCGGCATAAGGAAATAACCAAGGAACAGGAACATGAAGAGATAGGTCGGAAAGCCGCCGAAGCCCCGGCGCGGTTTTACGGATGTCGAAGTCTGCCTTTGAATTTTCATTATTGAACCTCCCTACGCGTAATCAGGAGAACCAGCGAAGCTAGAATCCCTGATACGAGAGCCAAGGTGAATGCCATTGCCGCCGAGTAATTGAACTGGGCGTTCCGAAAGGCGAGATTATATAAATATACATTCGGCGTAAAGTGAAGGTTCACAACTGTAGGAGCCACCACGGCAAGAACATTCGGCTCGTTAAATAATTGAAGCGTTCCGATGATTGAGAAAATCATCGTTAGAACAATCGCTTGCCAGACCAACGGAATACGGATGTGCCATGCAATCTGCCAGTCGTTTGCGCCATCAACGCGGGCGGCTTCGTACAGTTCGGATGGGATGGCCTTCAGAGCAGCAAAGATAATCAGCATGTTATAGCCTGTAAACTGCCAGGTGGAGATATTGGCGATGGCAGGAATGATACCTTTAGGTGTTAGGAATACAGGCGGCTGCAGTTTCAAAGCAGTAGCGATTTGAGCGATCGGCCCAAAACTCTGACCATAGAAATATCCCCACATCAAGGCAGCGACCACACTGGGAACAGCGAAGGGTAGAAAGAAGCCAAGCCGAAAAATAGTTTGTACTCGGATAATTCCACTGTCCAATATCAATGCAAAAATGAGGGCCAGTCCAAGCATAATCGGGATCTGAATGAGACCAAACACCATTACATTACGGATTCCCTCCCAGAAATTACTATCTTGAAAAACATTAAGATAATTGGCCAGTCCAACAAACTTGATCCCTCCAATGATTTGCTTTCGATAAAGACTCAAAATAAATGAATACAACAAAGGATAGACCATAAAAGCAATGTAGCCTGCAAGGAACGGCGCTAGGAAGAAGTAAGGAACGGCATTTCGCCAAATGCGTTGACGGGAAAACCGCGACGTGTGCTGCTGCTTTTCATTCCTAGATAACTCTGGTACCGAGGGATTGAGAATGGACATACCGGCCTCCTGATTTGGGCGCTTGGTTCTCAATGAAAGTACCGGGACAACGTTTGACGCTACCCGGTACTTCAATTTAATGAGCGAGCGAAATAGGTTTCATTCCTAGCAATTTTATTCCATGTTCAAGCGCTCATAAATGTATCGAGAAAGTCTGCCTGCTACCCACTTATGGTGTGGTTACAGTAAAGCCTTGTTGCTTGGCATAATCGACTGACTTTGATTGCAGATCCTGCATGAGTTGCTCAAAGGTCATCTTCCCCGCTCTAACCTGCGTTAGATCATCTGCATAAGTCGAGTATACAAAGCTCGTGAACGGACTCCATCCGAAGTTGGGATTTACCTGCTGTGCAGCCTGAGCCATCACCTGATGAATCGCTTGCCCGCTCCAGTAATCGTAGGGAACATCCGACCATTGGGTGTTACTCAAAGTCGCTTGAGTTACTGGGAAAAGCCCGGCTTTATCTGGATTGGTCAATTCTAATGTTGGCTTTGGATCGGTGTTAAGCCATTCCAAAAACTCGGCAGCCTCTTTTGGATGTGTGCTAGCCTTCATGACGGCGTCAGTTGAGCCGCCATAATTGCCGTTCGTGGTGCCACCCGCTGTCCACTGCGGCATCAAATACACCTTCCACTTCCCAGAGAAATTGGGCCCATAGGAGGAGATATAGGTTCCCCACGCGCCGGCCTGCCAACACGCAATACTACCATTCCCAATCGCCGTATTCCAGTCATTGGTATAAGTATCAAGCGGGCTCAACACTCCGGCTGTAATCATATCGCCCCAGAGGGTCGCGACGCGGGTCGCCTCAGGCGAAGTGAAGTTAATTGTAATATTCTGCCCATTGACTTGGAATGGCTGCGCCCCGGACTGCCATAGCATTCCGAAAAACCAGCCTTGATCGGCCGTAAAATTGGAGAGATAAACCTTGGGGTCAGCTTGATGAAGCGCAGCTGCGCTTTTGGAGAACTCATCCCATGTAGTTGGTACGGGGATATTGTATTGGGTAAGAATCGAGTTGTTGCAGAACATCACCATGGGGCCGGCGTCTTGAGGAATGGCATAAACTCCATTTCCCTGTGAAACCTGCGACCAAGTCCATGGAACGAAGTCAGATTTAACATCGTTTGCGCCATAGGCAGTCAAATCCAGCAACGCACTTTGTGCAATATAGCTCGGGACAAATTGATATTCGATTTGGACCGCATCGGGGATGCCGCTGTTAGCTTGCAAGGCCGTATTCAGTTTAGTGTATTCAGCGTTTCCTGCACCGGCGTTTTGGTAATTAACTTGGATATCAGGATGCGCCTGATTCCATTCATCAACCTGGTCCTGAAGGTGCGGCACCCACGACCAGAACGTAATTTGCACTGGAGCGCTGGTTTGTGTGGCTGCTGCAGTTGCGGCAGGTGCTTGGGTTGCAGGTACTGTCGTCGGCTGTGCAGGGGCGGCCGCTGTAGCGGTCGGAGCTGTGCCGCACGCAGCCAACAGCAGCGTGGCAATTACTACTATAAACACAATGCTTTTTTTCATTTTCTGCTTCTCCTTTTTGTTTCGAAGATGAATTGCCCAGATGAAAATTTCGGGGCAAGCTTAAGTTATTGTAAAACGATAACCCAAGTGCAACTTGTCAAGAACCGCTGTGTTTTTGACGATTTCCGAGATTTTATCCAAATGATAAAGAAAGAAGGTCTTAGCCTATCCTCTTATTTTTTCAGAGTTTGTTTTCGCAGGTTTGAAAAATAGAAAAAAAATATATCGTGCCAAACAAACAATGCATTACAAGGCCAAAGATTGAAAAAAATCGATGAGGTATTGTCTACATATTGACACTACATTCGGGAATTACTCCTGATTCTGCTTCCGACTTAAGAATATTATCCCGGTTTTTATGTTGGCGAAAGCGTTACTTATTGCTGTGTTTTGCGCCGATAGGCACGCGGCGTCAATCCAACCTCACGTTGAAACAACCTCGCAAAATGTGCACCATCGGCAAATCCAACTGCAAGCGCAATCTGCATCATGGAGTGGTCAGTGGTTTCGAGCAATTTTCTTGACTGGCGAATTCTATAACGGCGAAGATAGGTAACAGGCGTGATCCCTAATTCCTGACGAAAACAGTCGGTCAAATAATCAGCGCTGATTCCCACGTCTTTGGCAATATCTTCGCGACTTAGCGATTCAGCATAGCGCTTATGGATGCAAGCCATCGCTTGTCGGACTAGTTGCCGCGTTGCGCCTCCCAATGTGTATTGGCGTTCTAATGCTTTCTTGATATGGTTAAGTGTCTCTGTTGCATTGAATAATCCTTTGTTTAATATCGCCGCCACACCTTTGTTACAGCGCTCAAGATCCGCATCGGAGAGGGACCGGGCAGTCAAAATGATCACTGGAATGTGGCGTGTTTGCTCCGAGGTTTGAAGGTGATCCAATACGGCAAAGCCATCCATTTCTGGCATCATAAGATCCAATAAAATTAAATCGGGATGGGTAATTTGGAGCTGTTCTAATGCTTCACGGCCGTTGTGTGCAATCAAAGCGCGACAACCTGCCTGCTCCACCAAACGGCTGTGCATATCAAGGATACCCGGATCGTCATCTACAACCAGAACCGTTCGCTCACCGATTTCCTTTCTAAAATAACGACCTAGTTCTTCGACTAATTGGTCGGCGCGCAACGGCTTATGAAGATAGTTTAATTCCAGAAGCTGACCGTGGTTATGCTGCATATCCAACGAATAAGCCAGCACGGGGATATGCTCCGTAGATACTTGCTGCTTGAGCATTCCTATAATTGCCCAGCCTTCGCGGGCTGCCAGACTCTCTCCCAGAATCAAGGCTGCCGGAGGCGATGCCAGGATGGATGAGAGCCATTCAACTTGTTGATCAATGTGACATACATCCACATCAAAGCCACACTCTAAGAGATAAGTATAGAGTTGTTCGGCTTCATCTGTTCCTTCGCTTAACATAAGCACTGAATGGCGGCGCTTGACGGGTAGGGAATCTAAATCTGGTTTTGCAGTTGCGGTTGACATTATGGGAACAGTAAAGAAAAACGTTGAACCGCTTCCAAGATCTCCTGGGGAGCGCATCCCAATTGTTCCACCATGTTGTTCTACTAATTGTTTCGAGATCGTCAAGCCTAAACCTAAACCGCCGTATCCGGACTGGATCGTTCGTTCTGAGCGATGAAATTCCTGAAAGATACTATTCTGCTCGGATGGTGAAACGCCAATTCCTGTATCACTGACTGCTATGATCGCCTCTTGAGTGGAAACTGAAAGAGTCAGCCTCACTTGACCTTGCGGTGTGAACTTCACCGCGTTGCTAATGAGGTTGAGCACCACTTGTCGCAAGCGCGTGCGATCACCGAGCACCCATGGACTTTGGACAGAGAGGTCACATAACCATTCCAGTCCCTTCTCGTGTGCCATCTCTTCGCCGATTTTGGCTGTTACCTGCATTACTTCAACAAGATCTAAAGGCTCACTTAAAATACGAAGCTGGCCCGCTTCGCTACTTGCCATATCTAATACATCACTAATTAAGCGCGCTAAGTGTTGAGCACTTGTAGAAATCTGCTTAATATCCCGCATAACGGGACCTGGATGTTGAGGTTGTGCACGTAAAGCCATATCACTTAAGCCAACGATCAAACTAAGAGGAGTACGCAGCTCATGACTCACCATTGATAAGAAACGGCTCTTTAGGCGATTCGCTTCCTCGGCCAATTGCCGGCCATCCAAAGCATCATGATATAGCCGACTAGTGCGAAGTGCCGAGGCGAGATTATGTACAATAGCAGCACAAGGTTCTAGATTCGATGCATCGAATGCTACAAAGCCAGTTATATGTTCGTCTATGATTAGCGGCAAGACCGCAAGCTGAATCGCGTGGTCAGATGGATAAAACCCTGAGGGTGGAAACTCGCGCGTAGGAAACTTTTGATCAATGGTGTTCTCAGGCAGACCAATACCCATCAAGACCCTGCTATGCGAGAAGGTATCATCTTCTTGAGAGGAATAAAGCGCGATCAGCGCATGTTGGATTCCAAGTTGGGGCAGGTGTTGTGCCAAGATCCGAGCACTATCGGATATATCGAATGAAGCCAGTAGCTGGGATGTCATCAAACCTAAACGATTTGATACTTCCCGATGCTGCAATAACGTCAAAGCTGATTGGCGTTGTGCGAGGTCGACAATTTCCAACCGGGCGCGATCAATTAGCTTACCAGCGAACTCGATATCATCTCCAGTTAACGAGGCCGGGAAATCGGGCAACCCGCGATGTAAGACAGAAAAAGCAGCATGCCAAGAAGCAGGATCTTCTTGATGTATATTGAGCCAATCAATTAAACGTCTTAGCGAGGCATCGAAGGATTCAAGAAGGTGAGAGGATAAACTTTCTATATAGCCTTGAAGGAGGTCTGAGCATAAGGATTCGATCTCTTCCCTTGGGCTGTGCCGAATCTCTATAAATGTCCTCTCCGCCATAAGATGAGAGAGAACTTCTTTATTCATCTTGATTGTGGAGGGTCGAGAAACACCCGGAGCGATGGGCGCGCTCTCAAGACGGCAGCCACATGATTGGCGAATGACAAGCTGAGTAGGTACACGCGCACTAATCTCACCCGTATATTTCCCGGCAATTTTATCGAGCAAAGAAAGCACAGCGTGATATCCAAGAGTGAATGTTGGATGGCGGACAGAGGTTAGAGGTGGAAGTTGCGAGCGCGCTTCAGGGATATCATCAAATCCAATGACTGCAACATCTTCCGGTATCCGGAGGCCCGACGCACGTAACACATCCATCGCGCCCAGAGCCGATAGATCATTGCTAGCGATCAGTGCTGTAAATCCAGCACCTATATCGAGGATATGCTGCATCGCGATGCGACCGTCCTCGCGCCGATGTTCGCCATAGGCAACCAACCGATCATCTTCTTCGATTCCTGAATCACGAAGCGCGCTGCGATAAGCTATCAGGCGTTCAGCGCTATCGCCGGCATGTCCCAGTTTACCGGCAATGAACGCAATCTGGCGATGTCCATGCTCGAAGAGATGGTCAAAGGCGGCTCGGATTCCTCCTGCATTATCGACTGCGACAAAAGGCTCTGGTCGTTCTGAAGTTGTTAGGATGACTGGAAATCCAGAATGAATGAGATCCTGCACGTACTCAAATTGCGAATCTGAAAAATCGTCGGGAATGATGAGCAGCCCATCAGTGTTCCATGGTCCTATCGGAACAAAGTCCACCCCTGGTCCCGGCGCTGCCCAAACCGTTCTACTACCGCGCGGACTGCCCGGAACGGATATCCCACATCCAATTAAAAGATTACAATTCCGTTCACTTGCCGCAGCACAAATTCCCTGCAAGAGAGTATATGTGTAACTATCAATCGCCGTTCCCTCATAAACTGACCAGGTCGATAGAAAACCGATTGTAGTACGATTAAGAACTTTTGGGTGCATATTAATTACACAAATTAGTATTAAGATCCGTTTTTGCGCGGGAGTATAACACCATACTACCTCGGAACATCTGAGAAGCCGGAATCAATTTGGCTAAGGTAATTTTTCTAAGTGATGTTGATTATATAGTTGCAGATTGCCGATATTATCGAACTTCTTTTCTGATGGATTGTAGTTTGTCCGAATTTCGATACTAGGCAATAACACAAGCTATCTCCAGGCCTTTGCTCGTATTCTTGAACAGGCTGGCGATTAGTTTATTTTTGCCTTCCAATGATCAGATGGAATCGAGCTGGTTCGCGGCGATGAAACACTCGCGCGATTGAAGGGTTCAAGGACCATTTCAGGTTATAGAAAGGCGTGGCGAACTCCCATGAAAGGTTCAATTCATTGGCTAACTCATTTAGCCGCGCATAAGTCAGATAATTTTCACTTGGCAGGCTGTTCGAGGCAAAGCCATATTGCTTGACGAAATACGCTTCGCGCTCGCTGACCATGCCCAACCCGCTCGATGGCTCATGATAAATCGGCGAATCCAATATGACAAGTTGGCCTTGCTGATTCAGCACGCGCAAGGATTCGCCTAACGTCTCCACATAATTAACTGAGTAATGCAAAGAGGCGTTGAATACAATAAGATCAACAGAATGATCCATCCATGGTAGGTGATCGAACTCGGATTGAATGCGTAGAAATTTTGAATCATAATAGCGATAACATCCGAGTCCATCAAAATCATTGATCGTCAAATCAACGGCCGCAACAAAGTGGCCGCGCAATGCCAGACGATTTGAAAGCCAACCGTTGCCTGCACCTAAATCCAGGATGTTCAAAGCACTCCCACCATTCTCTACAGGTGCAATTATGTGCCTAAGAAACACATCAAAACTTTTTGCCCGAATTTTCCAATCATTGGTCTTGTGATAGGGCAGGGTTTGGTAGTACAAGGCATTTGCGGAACCGCGCCCCTCGGCGCGGCGAATCGTTTCGTAGTCCCGAATGAAGCGAGTGTAATATCTTTCGCGTTCAGGTAATAACATCCTCCAGATTCCGTTCACTTGATAAAATGTCAGCCTGTCTTTCATGCAGGTTTTTGTGACTGCATCCATATCCTCGAGCGACGCATGACAACGCGGGCAAGCAAGGATCATCATGCCTTACTCAGGACATCAATCGCTGCCGCATAGATCAATTCCAACGAACTTTCAATGGGACGCAAGTTAGAAGGTATTTGCCAGTGCAATTGGGCAAGACTATCCCCTATTGCGATTGCGGAGGTAACCTGCACATTACGGAACTGACCCAAAGCGAACAACCCTGCGATTTCCATTTCAACTGTCTTTACACCCTCAGCCTGGTAGCGCGTCACTTCTTCGCGCGTCTCGCGAAAGGGCGCGTCAGTCGTCCAGGTTGTGCCAATTTGGCAACTTCGGCCGCGCGCTTCTATTGCATTTTTCAACTGCTCAACCAACAATGGATTGGCATACACATATTTTTCAGAAGGTAAATAATGATGCGATGTACCTTCGTCGCGGATGGCGCGATCGCACACAACAATATCACCAGGTTGCAAATCAGGTTGCAGCCCGCCTCCAAACGTCAGTGAAATAATCCGCTTGACGCCAAAAGCAATCAACTCTTCGGTGAGTGAGACGATCATTGGCGAGCCCTCGCCTAGATTTGTAAGTACGGCCACACGACCGCGCGTTCGTTTCAACACATATAAATCTGCCATAAGTTTTCCCACGTGACGAATCGGATGTTTCCATCGCATCCGCCTGCGTTCCGGCAAACCTCTTTGCAGGCAAACGATCAATGCTTCAGGAGGCTGGATGTTCGTGAGATGCCCAAGCCGCCGGCGAAACGCAAGCATCTCGTCAGGATTCAACAGAGACGGTTTGCCGTGCTTATCAGAATAATTCGGAAAACTCATTCCGCGCCCCTTTGATGAAGATGTGTGCGGAAACCTGCGCGAGCAAGGCGATGGATTGAATAGATTCTGCAACGAGGGTAGCCCATGCGCTTCCCTCTGAGCCGTGCGCCGGTATCCACCATAGATTCAAAACCAGTAAACCAAACAGACTTGCCATCAACGCGCGTGCAATCTTTTTCTCTTGCCTTGAAGCGAGCAGAGTCAGAGTTAGATACGAGTTGATGGTGAATGGAATAAGCGTCCATGCGACGATGCGCAAAACGTTCGTCGACGCTGCGAACTCCTGTCCATAAAGTAAAGCCATCAATGGCCGGGCAAAAGCAAACAATGTAAATGTGATGATGGCCGCGCCGGTGAGTAAATATTTTAAATATGTGCTTGCGACATGCAGCAGTGCACTCGACGAGTAGGCGTCTTGCAGTGCCAAGCCCTGGGCCAGCGCGGGGTATAACGCAGCAAAGACTGCGAGATGGACCATCTTCGACGCTTCCACGACCCGCGCCGCGGCGGAGTAGATTCCGGTTTCAACGGGGCCGCCCATGGCGGAGAGCAGGATGATGCTCAACTTTTGATAGGCCATCCCGAGCAAGACCAGCAAAGCGATCGGCGCGGCGGCTTTCACGACAGCCCATGTATTTTCCAAATGGAATCCCCATATCCTCCAAAAACCGGGGAGCATCTGAAAACATATCGCGCCTGCCAGAAGCGCGGCAAGCATTTGAATGGAAAGAAGAAAAACAGAAAGTGTGATGAGGTTGAATTTAGGCAGTAACACCACAGCGATTTGCAACGCAGCAATCGTCAGGTTGAGCAGCATATATGCGTCCATGCGTTGTTTGCCGCGCAGGGCAATTGTGAAGACGGTAAAGAATGCCAGCGGAATCAAAGAAAGACTGTAAATCTTCAATGCTGTGATCGTTTCTACGCTCTGATTCGGAATCGACGCGCCGAACAACCAGGCAGAGACAATAATCAATATTGACAATATAAGTTGTAATGCCAAAGAAGCTGGCAGGCGCGACATGTCATTCTGCGCGGCAATTTCGCGGATGATCAACATATCGGTGCCGAAAGTCGTCAGCGCGTTGCCGATGAAAATGATCGCCGCAATAAAAGCGTATGCGCCGAAGCCCGCGCTTCCCAATCGCCGTGCGATCAAGATGGTAAAAACAGCCGCTAAACCTTGCGCGCCAAAGCGAGAGATGACCATCCACAGTGAGTTTTTTGCCAACCGCCTGGCGGGCCCAGATATAAAGAGCAGGCGGAACATCAACTTTTCCCCTGTGGACTCGGAGTTGCGGCCGCGTTCCGGGTCATGTGTTGCAGAGCCAATGAGCCATGATGTGATGAAGCCAGCGCATTGAGTTGCATTCGAGCAATCGGAAGGGTGAATAAATTGTAGATCAGCCGCATGCCTGTTATCAAGTAAAAAGTTCCCTTCCATGCCTGCCATGATTTGCGGGCGCGGAACTCTTTGTGTATGACGCTGTGGAGTTTGCGATAAAACGCAGTAGAGAATGGGCCGCGATATAACATCGCAAGATCGTAAGAATCCTGCCAGTTTTGTTTATCACCAAGTTGTTCGCGCACTGCATTGTAAAACTTTGTGCCGGGTAACGGATAGGAAACGGAGATGCCAATATCATCGGGATCGGCATCACGCACAAGCTGAATGGTCTCTTCAATATCATCACGCGTCTCGCCCGGATAACCGAATTGCAAAAAGAAACAAGCGCGGATTCCCGCGGCTTTGAGTAGTCTTCTGGCTTCATGGATTTGTTCGACTTGCGTGCCCTTGTCCATCGCATCGAGAATCTTTTGTGAACCGGATTCAGCTCCCAGCCACACTGTCTGTGCGCCGGCGCGGGCGAGCGCCTCTACTTCACCTTTGCGTGTCAATAAGTCGGCGCGGCTTAAACATTTAAACGGAATCAAACTTCCCTGCGTGTGAACCGCATCCGCGAAGCGCGGCAACCAGCCGGGCTTGAGTCCCAGAATATCATCGGCGAACCAGATATGATCAGGATGATATTCTTCTTTCAACCATTTCATCTCAGCAGCTACATTCTCAGGCGAGCGCGAGTGATAGCGCTGTCCCCAAATGGGCTTGGCGCACCAGTTGCAATGAAACGGACAGCCGCGTGTTGTAACCAGGTTCATCGAAAAATATCCGTGCTTCTTCATCCAAACTGCGCGATACTTTTCTATATTTACCAAATCCCAAGCGGGAAATGAAAGTGCATCGAGATCGGATATATCGGGACGCCGCGCGTTGCGATATGGCTCATCTTTGATTTTATAAGCCAAGCCTAAAATAGAATCAAATCCTGCTTCATTCCTCGCCGATAGTTGATCCAGCAATTCGACGAGTGTTTCCTCCCCTTCGCCAAGCAGAACAAAATCCGCACCATGAGCAAGATACGACTCGGCGCGATCGGTTGCGTCCGCACCGCACAAAACAACCGTGCAGCCGCGTGCCTTTGCCATATCAATCATTTTGAACGAGGCTTCGCGCATACGAACCAAACACATCTTGGAAAGATAATTAAAATTGTCTTCGTAGATAATTGCATACTGCGACTGTTGGTCATCGAGCATCTTTGCCCACTCTTGCTCTGACTCGGCTAGCATGGCGTCAAATAGCGCAACGTCATATCCGTGTGCGCGCAGATAACTTGCAGCATACAACGTGCCCAGCGGCGGATAAGGCTGCATAGCCTCCCATAGTTTGGGATCAAAGCGCAGAAAATATGATTGGCCAAATAAAACCTCAGTCATTTGATTAACTCTAATGAAAAGGTCTCGAGTCGTTCACGTAGGGCTTGCTCGGTATAAAATCCGTGACGATCCACATGCCCTTTACAAACGTCGGCAGAAAAAAATGCTTCAGCGCTCAAAGATTGTTCACGGCTCAGCTTCTTGATTTTTCGATTCATCTCCCAGTGCTCAAACCACTGGACTTGCAGAATGTTCAAAATAAATTCAAATACGCGCTGCAATGAAAGTGGAAAATTGAATCGCGGGGTATCAAAGGATAAATTCGGCGCGCCTTGCGCATTAGGAAGATATTCATTGGTCCACATATTTAGATGACGCATCGTATGATAAATTTCCGACCCTGAAAGTGAAATCATTTGTGTCAGTTCATGCGCGGCGTACAACGAATGATCTTTAAGTTCCAGAACATCTTCCGTAACCAGATAATTTGGGCAAAGTTGTAAGCCCCCTAATTTGGCAAAGTGTACAATCAGTAACGATAGAGCGCGGCACGTCCATAAGCGCCGCGCCGCGGTGACAATCAGGTAATCTATATCCTTGCCCTGCTCAAGGTTGTTCATGGCAAGCGAACCTGTAATCGCCACCATCCTCACAAAGGGCAGGGATGCGATCCATCGGCCGTAACGGACAGCCTTTGGCCACAAGCGCGATGAATTTTTAGCGCGACGTCTCCGAATTGCGATGATCTCTGCCCGGCCGGCCAGCATGAAGTAATCGCCGTCTTGAATGAATAAACCGTGCCGTTGCTCTTCCAAGACTTGCGACACTTCCTCAAACGAAACATTCATGCCCGTCAAATAGCGATAAATCTCGTGCGCGGTCAGGGGATAATCGAAGACATCCGCATAAGCCAGCGTATATAGAATCGCATTTTGGAGTTGCGTTGAAAATCCCATGGCGGTGTTAATACTATAATTCTCATGAAATCTTCTGTCAAACGTAATTTTCAAATCTCTTTTGTTGTCTGAATTTCATCTGCATGAGATAATGCCTTGAATTCATTTTTATGCATCTAATAGTTGTTAGTCCATTTCCGCCTGCCATTACAGGCATCGGACAATATGGTTATCACGTGACGCGTGCATTGGCCGAATCGGACCTTTTCACACGGATCACGGTCTTGGCCGGCGCAGCCAAGAACACGGACCATCCCAATCATCTGGGTTTGACAGAAATTGAATATTGCTGGGAATCAGGACAATTCAACGCGCGTCAGAATATTTTGTCCCGCGTGAGGCTGTTGAATCCAGATTTGATTTGGTTTAATTTGGGAGCGAGCATATTTGGCAAGTCACCGTTACCCAATCTATCAGGTTTGTTGACTCCAAAATTTACCTCACAACTCTATCCCACCATTGTGACTTTACATGAGCTCGTAGAATTCTCGGACTTGCGCGCCCTGAATGCCCCAGGTGGGCCCTTCGCGAAGTGGGGCGCGCGAATCATCACAAATATCTCGGCAAGCGCGGATGTGGTTTGCCTGACGATACATCGCTATGCCGACCAGCTTTCGACTCGCGGAGTGGAATGTTTTCATATTCCCATCGGTGCTTATCACGAGCCTGAGATATTAGATGAATCTGAATCGCAGGAGTTGTTGTTTTTCACAACACTCGCGCCTTATAAAGGACTGGAGCTATTGCTTAATGTATTTCAATCCCTGCGCGCAAAATATTCGCAATTACATTTAACGATTGCGGGCACAGAACACGTTCGCTTCCAAGAATATGCACGCAATTTAAAGAGATGCTTCAACGGAATACAAGGCGTGCAATGGCTTGGACAAGTGGCAGAAGAGGATGTCAAAGAATTGTTTCGCCGGGCGCAAGTTGTGGTTTTGCCTTATGCGGCGTCAACCGGCTCATCCAGTGTCTTATATCAAGCAGCCACTTGGGGACGGCCGGTAGTCGTATCGAACTTAAATGAGATGTTCTCTATTGTAAAAGAGAACGATCTGGAAGTGGAATTCTTCGAGAACCATGGTGTGGAGAGCTTGCGCAATGCAATCGAATCATTACTTGATTCGCGCGCAAAGCGAGACAAACAGACTCGCCATAACTTCAATTCAATGCGACGTGTGCGTCCCGAAGAAACAACTCGACGTTACATCGAAGCTTTTAATCGCGCGTTCGAGAAGCGCCAAATTGAGAAACACATCCCAATCCCGCCCCACATCGAATTAAGAACTGCATGATTCCGCGCCGCGTTCGCGTTGCTGTGTTGATTGCATTCCTTTGTCACGGGCTGTTTATTTTAACCGCACGTTATCGGCTAAGTTACGATGCTTATACCCACATGCTCTTTGCGGATCATTACGCCCGTGATTGGTTCTCTTTATGGGAGACGCGCTGGTATGCGGGCTTTACCGTTGTTTCGTATCCGCCCCTAACTCATCAACTGATGGCTTTGTTTGTTCCATTCATCGGTTTCGACGCGGCCTTTGCGCTTATATTATGGTGTGTCGTAACCGCGTATCCGCTTGCCGTTTACGCCTTCAGCCGCATTTTCATTGGCAAGACCGCCAGCTCTTATGCGGCGCTGGCATCTGCGATTCTGCTCCCCATTTATGTTACCGCATATATCTTCGGTCAACTTCCCTTTCTGACAGCTACGCTATTCGCGCTCTTAGGCTCGGCTGCACTGGCACGTTATCTACGAGAGCCCTCGATCCGCAGCTTGGCTTTGGCCGTTTCATTAGTTGCAACGTCCATGGCCGCACATCATGCGACCTTGTTGGTCCAGCCATTTCTTATCATTGCTATTACCGTATCGCAGATGAACAGACAAAATTTGCGAGCCTTGATTTTAAGGCTCACACTTTTTACCATAATCGCGATCCCTGCCGCGATCTTGGTGATCTGGCCGTTCTGGCAATGGGGACTGGCTCAAACGATGCAAACGCCTATCGATCATCTCTCGCGCCATAATTTTCTGACAGATCCGTCCGCTCAACTTGTTTTCTTCTGGCCGATGTACGGGCCGCTGGTCGCAGTGATTCCGTTTGTCTTTCACAAATGGCCTTTTCGTTTTTGGGGACTCATCTTTTCATTTAGTTTGCTTTTCCTGCTTGGTCTCGGTGGGACGACGCCTCTTCCACGTCTACTCTTCGGCACAGGCTGGGAATGGCTCACCTATGATCGCTTCGCTTTCTGGGCAAGCTTGACCTTGCTTCCTTTCTTTGGGGCTCTTTTGATCAGGCTAAGACATAGATGGAAAAATCGCTTGACGACAAAATCGTTAGCGTCCACTTTACAAATAAATTTTGTCTCTACCTTAGCGTTTTTCGTTTTCGCCGTGACCGCACTCGGATCGTGGCTAACGCCGTATCTTTTCCCAACACAGCCAGCGCCGATTGATATGCAACCTATTGTGAATTTTCTAAATCAAGGCGATTATTCTCAGTGGCGTTATCTGACTTTCGGATTTGGCAATCAATTTACCTATTTGAATCTTCTCACAAAAGCGACCACAATTGATGGAAGCTATCACACTGCGCGTACATTACCTGAATTGCGTAATAGCGGTATTGGAGAAATAGATACGACGCTCTGGACGATCAAAGGCGTTACGGCGCTTGATCCAATCTTGAAGAAATCGGGTGAATACGGCGTTCGCTGGGGATTTGTAAATCGCCCGGAATATACTCCTGAGCTGGAAAAGAATGGCTGGCTCTATCGCGAGACTTTGAGCGATCATATTGAAGTTTGGGAAAATCCTAGTGCCATTCTTCCGGCGCCAAGCAATTCTCCTCCTATTAATCCGCTCGCTTCTTTTTCGTGGGGCACTTTTCCTCTGCTTTCTTTAATACTCACATTCACGCTTGGATCGCTCCAACTCTGGCATCTCAAAGCAGAAAAAATAATCCGCGGCTTTTATGCCTTTCTGATCGGGTTGATCCCAATTGGAGTATGTTTCTGGTATTACCGAATCCTCTGGGAATCTCCTCATGACCGCGTTTACCTTACTTATGATAGCGCTCTCTTTTTCCTGTGTGATGGTCTAGCGCTTTTGGCGGTTCTCTTATGGCTCGCCGTACGCGTTGCTAACAAGGGTCCATTTTCATGGAAGGAATTGATGAAGAAGGGCAATTTCCTTTCTTCAACATTCTTTCTTCTCTCGCTTTGTATTCTTGCTTCCGCCAGTATTTTATGGTCCGCCGATACTCGGATGTCTCTATACGTTTCCCTTCATCTGTGGTTGATCTTTGGACTCTATTTATCTCTCCGCGATTGGCCTAATGTATGGAAACCTCTCATGCTAGGTCTTACTGCAGCGCTGACAATTGAAATCTTAGCGGGAAGCATCGGATTTCTAACGCAATCCACTGCATTTCTCGCGCCCTTGATGATGAAATGGCCAGGCAATCTGTATCCAGCTTTTCAGGGGGCAAGTATTTTGCAATTGCCAAATGGGACATCCGTCCTCAGGGCCTATGGAACGTTACCTCATCCGAATATTCTAGGCGGATTTGCGCTGGTCTTCATGCTCGGTCCCACGGCTTTATTCCTGCGTGATAAGAATCCTAACTTAGCATCTCCTTTGCTTTTTGGCGCCGGGATTGTTTTGCTAGGTATCACTTTTTCCCGCTCAGCCTGGCTGGGATTCGCCGCGTCCGCGTTGATCCTTGCTTGGAAATCGCGATATCTTGAGAGGAGACGTTTGATGGCACTCTTATTCATTGGGATAGCAGTCATGGTTCTTACACTTCTATCTACTCGTGCATTAGTATTGGGACGGGTGCTTCCATCATCCACTTCACATCTAGAAGATCTTTCTATATCCACGCGTCTCTGGTTGGCACAGGAAGCCCTGACGATGATTTATTCGCATCCATTAACCGGTGTTGGGATTGGCACGTATACCATACAACTTGCACAATTAGCAAGTTATGGTTACATTATAGAACCGGTTCATAACATAATATTACTCGCCGGTTCCGAACTTGGGATTCCGGGATTGATAATCGTAATTGGCATTAGTGTTTCTATTGCTTACCAGATTATAAAAGCAAAGCGTCTTGAAGAAATCCTTATTAGCGCGTTGTTGGTTGGGCTAGGCGTTATAGCCCTCTTGGATCACTATCTATGGACACTCGCGCCTGGTCGTCTGATTCTTGGACTCATGCTGGGCATTGGGTCAGGACAATTTAAGAAACATGAGTCGTGAGATCGTAATCAATGGTCGTTTTTTATCACGCCCTGTGACCGGAGTAGAGCGCTATGGACGCGAGATCCTCCGACTTATTGGTGACCGCTTCCGAATCGAGGAACCGATGCGGGCAATGAATGGCTGGCTTGGTCATGCCTGGGAACAATTCATCCTGCCGAGCAGGATAGATACGCAATCCGTGCTTTGGTCGCCGGCCAATACTGGCCCTTTGCCAATTCGCAATCAGGCCTTGATGATTCATGATCTGAGTCCGCTTGAACATCCCGAATGGTTCGCACCGGGTTTCGCTTTATGGTATCGTTTGCTTGTGCCATTGCTTGCAAGGCGCGTATCGCGGATTCTTGTGCCGTCGCATTATGTGAAGCAAAAAATAATGGAATATTTTCGAGTTGACAATGTTCTCGTAGCGCCCGGGGGGGTGAATACGGAGTTTTTTTGTGCATATGCCTCCGCGAAAAAACATGACTTGCCCGCCCAATATATCTTATACGTCGGCTCATTACAGCCGCGGAAAAACCTGGGGCTCTTACTAAATACATGGGCGAGAATTCAAAATGAATTTGCGGATACGTGGCTGATCATTGCAGGGGGAATGCAATCCATATTTCGCCCGGTAAGCCTACCGCAAATGGAGCGTGTTCGTTTTTTGGGCTATGTTAAGGACGAAAATTTACCGGGATTATATGCCCAAGCCTCACTGTTTGTACTACCCTCTTTAGATGAAGGCTTTGGATTACCGGTGCTCGAAGCGATGGCTTGTGGTGTGCCGGTAATTGCGTCGGACGCCAGTGCATTGCCCGAAGTGGTCGGCGATGCTGGATTGATATTTAAATTATCAGAACCGGATGGTTTATTCAACGCGATCAGGAAGTGTCTTAAAAGTCGCGAACTACGCTTCTCCCTGAAACAAAACGGATTGGCCCGCGTTGAGTCGTTCTCATGGCAGACTACAGCCGAATTAATTTGGAAGACGCTCAATGAGATCTGAACCACGGATTGCTTTTGTGACAGACGCTTTGCCTGCCATCGGCGGTGGAGAAAAAACCCTCTTTGCGGCCTTGGAAGCTTTTCCAAATGCCGATCTATTCACCCTCATTTACAACAAAAATATATTTCGGAATACTCCCCTTGCGAATCGGAAAGTCAACACCTCTTTTCTTAATCTGATTCCATGGGCGCATCATCACCATCGCCTCTTTCTACCTCTCATGCCTTTGGCGATTGAACATTTGGATCTGCGAGATTATGATCTTGTCGTTTCATTCAACTATGCTGTAGCGAATGGCGCTCGCGTCCGTGCCAAGGCGCGCCATATCTCCTACACTTATACGCCGATGCGCTACGCTTGGAATAACTTCAACATCAATGGAAGGCGCTCACGCAACGGGTCCTTGATGCAAATGTTGTTTCAAAGCTTCCGCCGTTGGGATCTAACCGCCGCTTCACACATAAAAGAATTTGGGGCCATTTCGCATGTCATTCAGGAGCGCATTCGCTATGCCTATCAGCGCGAGGCGCGGATAATTTATCCGCCAGTTGAGATAGAGCGTTTCCATCCAAACAGCCCAAGAAGTAATTATTATATTGCTGTATCGCGCTTAGTCGCTCACAAGCGTTTGGATCTTGTCGTGAAAGCCTTCGCACGCTTAAGTCAGCCACTGATTATCGTTGGTGACGGCCCTGAACTGCCGCGCTTGAAACGATTGGCATCCTCCAACATCAGGTTTCTGGGTTACCAAAACGATGAAGTTGTAGCCAATTTGCTCGGAATGGCGGAGGGCTTTGTCAGTGCGGCGGAGGAAGACTTTGGGATCGCCATCGTTGAAGCGCAAGCCGCTGGCTGTCCTATTATTTCATATGGAAAAGGCGGCGCATCCGAAACAGTCATAGATGGCGTGACTGGCGTTTTCTTTACAGAACAATCTGTTGATTCGCTTATTGATGCTGTGAAAAATTTTGAACGGATTGCGCCCCAATTCCGTTCAACAGACCTCGTAAATAACGCCCGCCAATTTAGCAAATCAAATTTCAAAAACGAATTTATTGCCTTTCTGAATAGATGATGTCGCCGCCTACGCATCGTCATATTCCGACTGTTTCGCATCAGAGCCTATGAGGCAGAGTCGACGTACGGTTGTAGATTTATGCCAGCGTGATCTGGTCAGCGGCGTTGACCAATTGCCGCGTCGAGCCGAGGGCATCGCCGAGGAAGTAGTCTGTGCCGATAGAAGAAGTCTGTCCAAGATCGCCAAGTCCATAGGTGTAAGTATCGGTGTTATTTGTCAGTACATCCGGCAGATCCGTGTTGATGTCGAGCGCGTAATTGATCTGTTGACCATTGATGGTCTGGTTGCAGGCGATCTCCAAACCCGTTGTAGCCGAAGGAAGAGTGCAACCCGATTAATTGCCTTGTTTATTGTGCCCGGCTGCTTTACTCCATTGCGCCTTCATTTTGGCTACTTCCTCCCTTTGCGTTTTCTTTATGCTCTCCATTGCTGACAAATCTCCTTTGAGCAACGGCTCGCAATACTCACGTAAGATCTTGGCAAGTCTATCTAATTGATACTTAATAACGTCCTCCCAAGTATTGTCAGAAGTTTTTTCAGGAATAACATATACGCGCTCAAGAGTAGATGCGTAATGTTTCAGGACAAAAGCAAATTCCACCCATTCTTGTTTTTCATCCGATCGGTCTCCTATGCTAATTGACACAGCATCTCTATCTATCACTATCTCAATGCCGACAGAAGATGATTCGAACACCACAAATGCGTTTCCCATTACAGAATAATCAAATAGCCTTTTCTGAACGTGAAAACCAAAATCAGTGATCAAGTAGTTAAAATACAGAGTTATCAACTCATCGTTCATCATTATCATAATTCAGCTCCATTACAAATTATTGGCAAGACGGAGGAGTCAAGCCGTCGCCAGTAGCATTAACGATCCATCCAAGTATATCGCACATATAATTTATCTCATCTCCGAATCCCCCTGTTAGATTCTGTGATATAGGTAACGTAGAGAGGCGGAATGAATCCCCTCTAGCGATTGCATCGTCAAGCCATTGTTGATTTATTGCCCACCGCTCTCCTTCTTCCATAGCATTCCATTCAGCCATTGGTATGTTGAGCCAATTTCCTGGAGGCGTTAGCGATTCCGCCAGAATTTGATTTGAATTGAACTTCCCTAAAACCGTAACTCCTTGTTCTACGGCTTGCGTCGCTTCATTCCCCACAGCGTCCGCGCACTCAGTATCCTCCGCGCAAACTATCGCTCCTGTCGTTCCAAGCCCAAAAAGGGTTTGTATGGTTGTAATGGCTACCGGACAAGCCACCACACATGCAGCCAATGCTAGGCCCCCGACCAATAGAACATGAGCACCTCCCCAAGCAACAAGATATGCAGCGGAATAATCCCAAGCAAATGATCCGATTTGCGAATTTTTCGTAATAAATAACGCTGTGCCTGCATTAGTCCAGCCCTGTTCGTAAGTGGCGTTAAGCCAAGTGGAGGCGTTGACCATCATTGCCACAGCCTCAGCGCCGCCTGCCATCAACAATTGATCCCATTGAATACAGGGTCCGCCGCCAAAGCTTTGTGTCAGTTGCATAGCCGATATGATTCCCTTAGCAACTTGGGAAGCATTAGGTAGCGAAAGTGAAGAGTTTCCGCTTGGATCATTGTATAGTATGGGATTATTCAATCCATAAACATAAGGGTTTTGTGACTGCGGTAAATCTGAATAGCCAGAGAATGAATCTTGTGTTAAGAATCTTCCTGCGCTTGGATCGTAGTATCTTGCGCGCAGATATTGCAAGCCGCTTGAGTCCGTTTGCTCGCCATCGAAGCCAAGTATCGTCTGAGTCACGCCGCTGGATTGAATAGCCGCCGTATTGAGCTAGCAATAGCGTGGGAGCGGCCATTCCTACCGAGGATGCCAAGAATCCAATACTCCCAATGATTGCAGATCCGATTTCGGCCCCTAAAGCCAATCCCCATGCATAAGGAACACCCATATTTTCCCCCACAGGGTTTCCTGCATTTTCACCACCGTAGACGTTCAACGCTTGTTGTTCATTTCGGATTTGGTATGACGTATCATTACTATCAATAATTGCCCACTGACTGCCCTGCTGTTCCACTACAGGAGGAAGAAGATCGTCCTGGGAATAACCTTTTCCACTTAAGAACGCATTAAAAAGATCCTGATCGATCTTGTGATTATCCAAGTCGGTGGCAATTTCAGTTGTAAGGTTAGAAGCGATGCTGAACAAGGGCATACTATTAGGTCCATCACTTGTTTTAATCCCGGGCGGAGTAATTTCCTTGTTAGTATTCATAAAACCTTGCGTCAAAGTACCGCCAAAAAAGTAATGGATCAAATTATTTGCAACGCTAACATAGAGTGTAGCTTTTGGATCATCGTCCATAAATCTGTCTGTATAATTAGGTATGGAATCCGAGGTCGAGGGCATTAAATCCGTTTGGGGCGCTATCCAGCGATGGTTGGCGTAGAGATAAGCGATGTTATGCATGTTCTGTCTTACAGGATCAATTGGGGATGTGTCGTCAGATAATGTAGATGCGGAAATTAGCGTTATGCCAGAGGCAGAAACGACACCGATAGCCAAAAGCAGTGCGGCCAGAACCAACCAAACGTTATGTTGCATCTTATTTTTTGCCGGCATAGATAGTGCCTCCCATAAAAATATGAAGTGCGTAGCAGGCCCGGAATCAAGTGGGGAAAATACAGATTTTTACTTCGGCTTGATCAAAAGAGTATCCTCAACATCTTTACCAAATCCAAGATCGTAAGTTTTGACTGCCCCCGCATCAATTTCTGCCATACGAACCCTGTCTTCCTTCCCTTCGGCGATCATACACAAGAAATGATTGGCGTCAATCCAATCACTCCACGAATTGCAAACTGGCGTCAGAGTTGAAGTATCAATAGCGCCCAGAGAACTTCCAGCATTTGTGGTCATAAAGTGCTGACTGTCAGGACTCCAGGAAAAATAGTATTGGAAGGCTTGGCCGACAACTTTGATCTGTCTGTTGGCGAGATTTCCAAGAAAGACTGTGCTATCTCCGGTGCCAAGGCCACCGTAAACGATCCATTTTCCATCTGGGGAAACCTGAAAAGTATCGCCCATGGGAGCCGGATCAAACGGTATTTGAACTGCCAAATTGCTAGCAAGCGTATACCGCCAGGTGGTGGAGGCAACAAGGTGATCGAAGGGACCACAGTAACAGATGGTGTCAGGCACTGCCACTATCAAGCCGCTTGAATCGGGCAGCCAGAAGACCGATGGGAAAAGCACATCAGATGTGCTGGGCTTATAGGGCAAAATATCGTGACGAATGATCTTGCCATCCATGGTCACTATATCCACGCCGCCGCTTGTCCCGACTGCTACCATTTTTCCATCTGGTGAAACCGCGACATTTCTATTTATGCTATCCTGCTGAAGGGATAAACCAAAGTCTCCCAGCTTCTTGATAACCCCTGTATCTGTATCGGCAAGAAAAAGACTTGATGCGCAGGGTGATTCGTTTTTTTGCGATTTGCACACAGCCGTCTCGAATAGTAG
>JBAUMB010000116.1:0-2337 GCA_049578465.1 Anaerolineales bacterium | reverse complement strand
ATTCAGAGATGCGCTCGCGGATATATTCGGAATTGGTTTCGCGGTAACGCCGCTCTAAGTTGCCGACCACGCCTTCAAAGTCGCGGGCAAACGTGAACTCATGTCCCTTTGCGCTTTTATATTTGATGGGAATCTCTTTGCCGCGGGTGCCATAAAGAACAATATCCAAATTTTCCTTTGATAATTCTTTGACAGACTTATCGAGGTCAATGCCAAAGAAGTGCGCCGCCGCTTCCAAGGATTGCCAATAATAACCGCCCTCTTCTTTGGGCCCGCCCCATTCCATGGCAACGATCGCGCCTTCGTTGAAGGAAACATCTTTATCGGGAATTAATAAATCGGGATCGATCTCCAGTTTGTTTCCCAAGCCCTGACAATCCGGGCAAGCTCCATGCGGCGTATTGAACGAGAAGGTGCGCGGTTCGATCTCCGGTATGCTGACGCCGTGAACCGGGCACGAAAGGTTTTCGGAAAAGTGCAGATCGTTGGCGCCGAGATGTGAGTCCTTTGATTTCTTTTCTGCTGACTCTTTCCCGTCAACTTTGGCTACTGTTAAATAACCCTCGCCAAACTTTAATGCGGTTTCAATCGAATCGGTCAGGCGCGTACGCGCGGCTTTCTTATCTTCATCCGTGCCATCATGCGAAATAACAAGACGATCCACAACCGCGTCGATGTTGTGTTGCTTATAACGATCAAGGTTAATTTCATCGTCGAGTGAATAGACCGTTCCGTCGACGCGCGCGCGCGCGAAACCAGATTTACGAATCTCCTCGAAGACCGCTTGATAAGTTCCTTTGCGTCCGCGCACGACCGGCGCGAGAATCAAAATCCGGCTCGCGTCGGGAAGCGATTCAATAGCATCTACAATTTCTTGCGCGGATTGCTTGACGACTTCTCGTCCGCAAATCGGACAATGTGGAATCCCAGCACGCGCGTAAAGCAAGCGGAGGTAATCATAAATTTCGGTAACGGTTCCCACCGTTGAGCGCGGATTGTGAGACGTGCCTTTTTGGTCAATCGAAACGGCCGGTGATAAACCGTCAATGTAATCCACATCGGGCTTGTTCATCTGCCCGAGGAATTGACGCGCATACGCTGAAAGCGATTCAACATATCGCCGCTGACCTTCTGCGAAAATCGTGTCGAACGCCAGCGATGATTTGCCCGAACCGGATAAGCCGGTAATGATGACCAGCTTATCACGCGGAATCTCGACCGTGATATTTTTTAGATTGTGGACGCGCGCGCCCACGACACGAATGACATTAGGAGACATATAAACCTTTGGAATTTCGATTATAGCACATTTGTTTTATTTTCATATATCGTAATTACTTCCTCGGTATAAGAGCAAACTTTTATTATACCTTTTGCATCGCAGAGCATTCGTCGGTTTGATTTAAATCTCGGCATGATATACTCCGTGCAACTTCTCAAATCCGGCGGGGTTATGTTTATCAAATCCCGCCGGTAAGGTTTATTTGTGCCGGAAATAGAGTTCAATGAAGATGAAGTATTGATACGCGCTGCGCAAGGCGACCGCGAGGCTTTTGGCTTGCTTTACGAGCGATATATAGATCGCATCTTCAACTATGTTTATTACCGGACGGGGAATGTTCACGACGCGGAGGATCTCACCGCGCGCGTCTTTCAGCGTGCGATGAATCACATTCGCAGTTATACGGATCGCGGCGTTCCATTCTCGGCCTGGTTATATCGCATCGCACATAACCTCGTCGCCAACTGGCACAGGGATCGTAGTCGCAAACAAGAAATTCCACTGGATGATCTTCCGGTTGCATCCTCCAAAGTGGACCGTCCCGAATCGACTCTGGTCCGTTCGCAGGAACAGGATGCGCTTCTGAAACTCATCCGACAATTGCCCGATGAACGGCAAACGTTGCTGATTTTGAAGTTTGTCGAGAACTTGTCGAACGCGGAAATTGGTCAGATCATGGGACGCAGTGAAGGCGCCGTCAAGAGTCTTTATCATCGCACGCTGCTGGCCCTGCGCGATGAGATCGGCGACCAGAACATCAATCTTGAAGGAGAATGAGTTATGTTGAGAGTTGTAACGGATGGCGCTGCAGATATGCCGCCGGAATGGGAAAAGCAATTCGACATTCAAACCATTCCCATCAATATTCAATTCGGCGATAAAACTTATTTGCAGGGCGTGGATATTGACAACGCCCGTTTTTATCAAATGGTCAATGAGACGAAAACGATTCCCAAAACTTCTCAACCCTCACCGCATCAGTTCGTGGAGTTCTATCGCAAGGTTGCACAAAAAGGCGATGTGATTATTTCGATTCATGTGACCAGTAAATTATC
>JBAUMB010000115.1:0-4597 GCA_049578465.1 Anaerolineales bacterium | reverse complement strand
TTTCTTCGCGTTCAAAGATGCGGTTCGGGCGATTCAAGTATTGAATAAGCCGCGGCCCACGCAAGCCCCCGAAGGTTTCCCTGCATGGCCGACGTGGTTCTCCGCTGTCTGCTTTGTGCATCACCGAAATTTCGGCGGCTTGTTAATTCTCGGCTAGATAGTGGATGCGCTCTTAAGAATTTTCTTCACACACTTTTGGGTGATGATATAAATTGTATGTGCACAATATATTATGCCCCTACATAATATTTATTTGAATGTTTTCTATTTCTAGCCACGCCTCTGTTAAATTATTTTCCAATCCCCATTTCAATTTTCCGTCGGGTGTAAACGCCGCGTATTGATTATCCATCCAGATGACCAAAGCCAAAGGCGGGCGCGGACTCATTGGCGTATCTAACACCAAAGTGTCGTCCACCCAAAACGCGGACCGGTTCAGACTCCACTCGAAGCGGTAGCTGTGCCATTGGGTTATAACTGCGCTGACAATGGCCGAATCTTCGTCAATGATGTGGCTCAATCCTTTACGCGCTTTTCGTTTTGAAAAAAGAAAAGTTGGGATAATCGTCAATAAGGATGAATGAAAACTTGGACCGCTGAATGCCTGTGCGAGAAATCCTTGCGCAGGCTTATCCTCGCGAAAAGATAAATAGTTTTTTGGCGACGCATGGAAGAACCAAATGGCATTGGGCAAAGCGGGCAAGCTGAATGGGTTTCCACCAAAACCAAGTGATAAACCAAAAGGATCATTCCACAATCCAAAGCCCCATGTGCCGGGAATTGATTCGGAGGAGGCGCGTGCGCGCAAGCTGAGAGTCAGCGGAGGACGCGCAGAGAATTCGCGGCGCGGCAGACGCGCGTAGCTATCCACTTGCGCGAGGCGGAATTCGTTTTGGGATGAGGCTGGAATCGTAAAACGGAATCCGTTAGAGGTTGGAGTAACCGACGCGCCATTTCGCGAGCGATGAAATAGATTCATAGATTAGCAGTTTACCATGCAGAGTAAAATAGATGAAAGCGAATCAAATGCCTATCATCAATAACGTAACGCGATTGCTCGACTCGCATAAGATCAAATACTCGGCGTATGAATTGCCCGCCGAAAAACTCGGTGCGCTTGAAACGGCGCGTCTTCTTAACGTTGATCCGAATATTGTTTTCAAAACAATTGTCGTTACACGCGAGAAGCCTAAAAAAACTTTGCTGGTTGTAGTTCCCGGAAATTCAACAGTTGATTTGAAACTTGTTGCAGCAGCATTAAACGAGAAGAAGGTTCATCTTCCAACCGAACGCGAGGCCGAAGAGTTGACAGGCCTGCAAGCAGGCGGTATTTCGCCGCTGGCGTTGATCAATAAAGGCTTTCAAGTCCTGATTGATTCTTCGGCGCAGAACTTTAATGAGATTCATGTTTCGGGCGGACAAAGGGGATTGAATATAAAATTGTCTGTTGCTGATTTGGTTAAGTTGACCAATGCGCGTTTCGCAATAGTGAGTAGAGTCGACGAAAACATTTAATCAAGTTGATATAAACTATTCCACCTTTTTCTTTGCTTCAACTTTCTCAAACAATTGCGGCGCGACTACATAAATTCCGCGCCCGCTGACCGCGGTGATTCCATTAGCTAGTTTGATTTCACCTGTGCTGAAGATCTTGCGTTTCTCTTTTTGTGCGATGCGCGCTTCAACTGTCAGTGGTTCATGTAAAGGCAATGGTTTGTGATAATTGATTTCCAAGTTGACCGCCGCCACCTTGAATCCCGCGGCCCACACAACGAGTCCCATGGCTTCATCTAGAATCGCCGCCGATGCGCCGCCATGTGCAAGATTGGGCGGACCTTGCTGTGCGTCGTTCAATATAAATTCAGATGTGAGAATGCCGTCATCATCCACCCACATCGTAATCCCAATGCTGTGCGGGTTTTCGCTGCCGCATACAAAACACCAACCATGTTCGGGAAGTTTTCGTTTCATGATTTAATTGTAATCGTTTGGAATTAAAACTTGAAAAGTGATTCCGCATCGGCGCGCACAAAATAATTTCGATATGCCGCCGTTTCTTCGAGCAGACCTTTGACTGCGAGATATAACTCGCGTTGCAGATATTGATTCGCGATTTCATCTCCCGCTGATAACATGATCTCATCGGCTTCATCCTCGACTTTGAGATGTCCGCCCGCCGCGAGCCATTCCAACCCGATTCTG
Source organism: Anaerolineales bacterium (assembly GCA_049578465.1). Lineage (GTDB taxonomy): Bacteria > Chloroflexota > Anaerolineae > Anaerolineales > Villigracilaceae > Fen-1038. The sequence goes on along the minus strand of JBAUMB010000115.1, from coordinate 2,395 downwards.
ATTGTTGCTTCACGCTGCGCGGTCGCGACTGCCAATTCTTTAACGTTGACTTTTCCTCCGCGCTGATTAATTGCAAACTTCATCATGCCTGCCAGCCGCGCTAAGAATTCATCTGCCTTTTCAATCGCTGGCTGAATGGCTAGAAGATAAATTATTTTTGGCTTGACAACTTCAATCGCGGCGTGCAATTCAATTGATGATGGAGGAGTGGTGTAGATTGCAAATTCATCTGCGGAATGTAGATCAAAACGTGATTTTCCTTTTGTCTTGTCTTGACCCTCAGCCCAAATTAAAACATCGGTTGGTATTTCATTTAATTTTCTACTCCCTAATCTCCAGTCTTTAATCTCTAACTTTGATTTTTGAATTTCGATTGGCTTTTCTTCTACTATGCGGAATTCCTGGAATTGGAGCGAAAGCTGTTTTTGTCCGCGATAAGTATTCGCGCGCAGAGAATAAGCCACGTCAATTTTTGTTTCAGCGTTTGGAATTTCTTCATCCGCACTGTTCCACCACAGCAAATCTTGTTTATTGCCGTCTTCACCTGTAACAACGATTCGATGATGTTCCTTTGTCTTCCCGATTTCTTTGACGGATTTCAAGGTTAGATTTCGAGTCGCCAAAATCAATTCTGGATTTCCTGCTCCGAATGGTGCGAGGGACCCTAAAGATTCGGCTAATTCAAAATTGACTTCTTTCAAATTAATCCACGCATCTATTTGCAAAATCGGTTCTTCAAAGACAACTTCTCCAAGTTGCTTTTCAATCGCTTTGCCGAAACCTTTTTTGAAAGCGTTGAGCTTATCTGCTGGCAAAGATAAGCCTGCCGCCATCGGATGACCGCCGAAGTTGATCAATAAGTCTTTATTTGCGGCGATCGCATCCGTAATGTGCAATCCTTCAATCGAGCGTGCCGAACCGCGCAAAATGCCATCATCCGATTCGGTTAATAAGATAGCTGGTTTGTGATACCGTTCGACGAGTTTGTTGGCGACAATTCCAACCACGCCGCCGGGCCAATCGCGATGCGACAAAATGATGGCAGGCTCAATGAGCAATGATGGATCGTCATGGATTTGTGCTTCAGCCGCATCGTATACTTGACTTGTTAACAATCTTCGTTGCGTATTCAATCCCTCGATTTGCGCGGCAAGGATTCTTGCTCGAATTGGATCTTGCGTTAACAATAATTCAACGGCGGGATTCGCGTCGCTCAATCGTCCGAGCGCGTTCAAGCGCGGAGCAAATGTGAAGCCGATGGTTTCCTCGGTCAATGTTTCTAGATTTGTTCCCGATAACTCAGCCATTACTTTCAAGCCAAGTCGATTTGTATTTCGTAATGCTTGAATCCCTCTTTGCGCGAGCGAACGTGTTTCGCCTTTAAGTAAAGCGACATCGGCAATTAATCCCAGCGCGACTAAATCTAAAAGTTCTGAGATTTGCGTTTTACTATTTGCGTTTTGGCTGAGTAATGCTTCGGCCAATTTATAGGCAACGCCAACACCCGCAAGATTCGCAAGCGGATGATCTTTAGATAATAATTTTGGATTGATGATCGCTTTTGCGTTGGGAAGTGTATTGCCTAAATCGTGATGGTCGGTAACGATTACATCCACGCTGCGCGAATTTGCATAATCAATCGCTTCATGTGCGGTAATGCCGGTATCGCAAGTAATAATTAACTTTGCACCGTTATCGATGATTGGCTTGAGACTCTCGATAAAAACTCCATGACTCTCTTTGCCGCGAATCGGAATGTGATAAGTGACGTTTGCTCCAAGCGCTTGAAGCGTTTGCACAAGTAACGTTGTTGAGGTTTGTCCATCAACATCAAAGTCACCCCAAATGCAGATCGATTTATTGGAGCGTATAGCCAGAATAATATATTCAACCGCTTTTTCAATTCCGGGAAACGGAACTGATGAAACCGAATCAGGATGAAGGAACGCACGCGCAGATGCAGAGTTGCTGATACCGCGCAGGACGAGAGTCTGCGCGATGAGCGGTGACAAGTTAAGGTCCGAGAATGATGCGGGGATTTGAATCGATTGAGGATCCAGCCAGCGAGTCATGTTATGGCTTCAATGCACGCGTGGCAATATATGTTGGTGTGTATTCGCTGATGATGTTATCGCGACGCTTGTCTTCATAGAAACCGATCAGATGAAAACCTGCATCCATTTGACCGCCGAGTTGATCTTCGAGTGAGTGACTATGTTCCAGCGGCAAGTTTTTTTCCATCATCTTCTTCATAATTTCGGGATGTTCTGAATCGGCATAGGGCAATTTGTGAGCGACTTCTAAAATTTCCTCATCAGCCTTATCAATATCGAAGATATAAAAAATTGGATTCATCATTCCGGCTTACATTGTCCCGCCGCGGCGGAGAATGCGG
>JBAUMB010000114.1:0-3578 GCA_049578465.1 Anaerolineales bacterium | reverse complement strand
TTGCTATCGCGGCGATTGAGTCATATCTGAAAACTTTATGAACAAAGAGTTCATTCGGCGCTTACAACTGTTTGAGAATTTATCCGAAGCCGATCTCGACTTATTATTAGCTCGAGCCGAAATCGTTGAAATCCACGCGGGTGAAATTTTAATCGAAGAAGGCCAACCCGGCGACGCGGCTTACATTATTCTCGATGGTGAGTTTGAAGTCGTAAAGAAATCGGATGTTCAAAATATAGTCATTGCAGTCCGTGAAGCAGGAGAAGTGTTCGGCGAAATGGCGTTATTGGATGAGTCGCCGCGTACAGCGACCGTGCGCGCACTCCGCAATGGACAGGTATTAAAAATCCGCGGCGATGCATTTCAACAAATGCTCGCACATAGTTCTTCAGCGGCTCTCTCCATTTTACAAACGGTCAGCAAGCGGCTCCGACAGAATGAAGGTTTGTTACGACAAAACGAAAAGATGGCGGCCCTGGGAACTTTAGCCGCTGGTCTCGCTCACGAATTAAACAATCCCGCCTCCGCTGTGCGAAGAAGCGCAGACCAACTGCGCGACGCGTTATCGGAATGGAGCAAGTCTGCGTCTGAATTGGAACGATTAAATTTGAGTGAACATCAGATGCAGATCATCAATAAACTGAGATTGGAAATTGAAACGCGTCCTTCCTCGACTTCGAGTTTTGATCCCTTAACTCTAAGCGATAATGAAGCTGAAATGCAAACCTGGCTGGATGAACATCAGGTTGAGAATGCTTGGGAACTTTCACCCGCGCTGGTTTCTTTTGGCTGGACTACGAGTTCTTTGATTGAATTGACAAATGCTTTCGATTCTCAAGCGAGCCCCATTGTCATTAAATGGTTGGCGGGTGGGAGTACAGTATATTTTCTGCTCGATGAAGTCAATATTGGAACGCAACGAATTTCCGAGATCGTCAAATCGGTTAAGGCCTATTCTTATTTGGATCAATCGCCGGTACAGGATGTGGATGTCCGTGAAGGATTGGAGAATACACTTGTAATTTTGCGACACAAAATGAAAGATGGAATAAAGATTACGCGTGATTATTCTGCCGATCTGCCTCATATCGAAGCGTTCGGAAGCGAATTAAATCAAGTTTGGACGAACATTATCGACAATGCTGTGGATGCACTGCATGGTCAAGGTGAACTAATTCTGCGTACTTACGCCAAAGACAAAAAGGTGATCGTGGAGATTCAAGATAATGGTCCGGGCATTCCAACTGAAATCCAGAAAAGAATCTTCGAGCCATTTTTTACCACGAAACCGCCGGGGCAGGGAACCGGGCTTGGGCTTCACATCGCATATACGATTGTTAATAATCATTATGGGCAAATCAGTGTTAACTCCGAGCCGGGCAAAACATGTTTTCAAGTGATGCTTCCGATGCAATTGCCGCGCTAATCCGAGGACAATATGACCGTTGAAAACGATAAAGAACTAAAGCAGATTTTACAAACAATAAAAACTGTTGCAAGTGTCGGCGTTTCTTCCAACGAAGAAAAGCCAAGTTACGGGATTTTCTATTATTTGAAAGAGCATAGATATCAAATGATTCCGGTGAATCCAACGGCATCCGAGATTCTCGGTTTAAAGGTTTATCCAGATTTAGCATCCATTCCGCAAAAGATTGATGTGGTGCAAGTCTTTCGTAAACCGGAAGATGTTCCGCCGGTTGTCGATGCGGCGATTCGGATTGGTGCGAAAATCGTTTGGATGCAAAAAGGAATTGTCAATGAAGACGCGGCTCGAAAAGCGGAAGCCGCCGGTTTGAAAGTTGTGATGAACCGTTGCATGATGGAAACTCATCAGCGTTTATTAAGCGACCTTCACTTTTTATAATTTGAGAAAATAGAATGCAGTGAGGTTCAAATCAAATTACATCCTCACTTAACAATCTTTAACATTAAAACTATTGACACATTTCATAACTATAGTAGAATACTGCCCAATATGTTTAGAGATAAAGCAAGTATCTTGATGGAGGCTCGGTCTAAGCGCATGCCCGACTTTGCAACTTCGGTTGTCGGGTTTGGGCTTGTTCCGGTTCAACATAAGATAGATAAAGTATTACCTTAGTTTGTTCTATCTATTTGTATGCCGCCAAAACGCTCCCCGACAATGGAGCGTTTTTTATTTTAATTCGGATTGGAGATTGGAATCATGGTCGAAATTTTGGACACAACTTTACGCGAAGGCGAACAGACTCCTTACGTCAACTTCACGATTGATGAAAAGATCGAGATCGCGCGCCTGCTCGATCAAATCGGTGTCGACATGATCGAGGCGGGCGATCCGTCTGTTTCTCCGAATGTGGCGAAGGCGATTGAACGCATCGCCTCACTCGGACTTCAAGCGGAGATCGTTGCTCATTCCATTGCGTCACGCTCGGGTATTGACCATGCTAAAGCTTGCGGCGCGGATCGCGTTGCCATTTTCTATGCCACTTCTCAAATCCATCTGGACGCGAAACTGCACAAGACTCATGATGAAGCTGTTGCGATCATTTGCGAGCATGTCGCTTATGCGCGCAGTCTCGACTTGAAAGTTCGTTATACGCCGGAAGATGCCACCCGCACTGACTTTGAATTTCTCGTGCGCGTGTGTAATGCCGCCATCGAAGCGGGCGCGGATCGAATCAGTTTTGCGGATACGCTGGGAATTATGCAGCCGCATATTTTTTACGAACGCGTCTGTCAATTAAAAGAACGTCTGCTTCCCTGCAAAATAGATTTGCATTGTCATGATGATTATGGTTTAGCGTTGGCAAATGCCATGGCGGGAATCCGAGCGGGAGCCGACTGTATTCACACGACAGTCAATGGAATGGGCGAACGTACCGGCATTCCCGATCTGGCAGAGACCATTATCGCATTCCATAATTTGGAAGGAGTCACAAAATTCAATATTCAACCATTGATGAATATATCGGGTTATCTTGAAAAAGTCTCCGGATTTTTTCTTGCGCCAAATAAACCTATCACCGGACAAAATGCATTCAGCCATAAAAGCGGCGTGCACACGAATGGAATTCTCAAAGACCCGCGTACCTATGAACCGTTTGACCCGGCTTTACTTGGACGTGAGCGCAAAATTGTCATTGATAAATACACAGGCAAAAGCGCTGTGGCGTCCCGGCTTGCCGAATATGGAATCGAAGTGAGTGCATCCGAGTTGGATGTGATCGTCTCGCGCATCAAAAACTTGGGCGACCAGCGCAAGCAGTTGTTCGACACGGACATTATCGAGATTGCCGAACTAGTAACGGGACGCGTGATCGATGTCATTCCTCATGACATTAGTGCGATGGTGATGGTGGAAGTTGAGTCTCATGTTTACACGTCATCTGTGGTGCGCCGTGTGCGCGGATTTGCCAACGTGAGCCACGTCTACGAGATCACGGGCGATTACGATGTCAGCGCGTTTGTTAACGTGGAAAATGTCATGGCGCTAAATAATTTGATCGAAGAGATCCGCACCGTGCCCGGCGTGAAGCGTACCGAGACGCGCATGGTGCTGAAGAAATATCCCGCCAATGGAAATACAAAATCTTAAT
>JBAUMB010000113.1:0-10274 GCA_049578465.1 Anaerolineales bacterium | reverse complement strand
AACATTTCAACTTGCACTTCGGGCGTTACTTGCGCGATGTGACCGGTGTTTTATTAATTGCCATTGCGCTGATGTCTTTGCTTGCATTGTGGAATCTCACGAGCGGAATTCTTTTGACCCCGTGGTCGGAGTTTCTTTTGAAGTGGTTCGGCTGGGGAAGTTATATTATCGTCCTCGCGATTGGATATGGTGGATTGAATCTTCTTCGCCGCGATGACAAACCGCTTGGCTTGATCCGCATCCTTTCACTGGAACTCGCCGCGCTTCTGACTCTGGGTTTGTTCGCCGTTATCGGAAGCGATTCACTCGTGCGCGCGGAAGCCGGTCAAGATGGCGGACGTTTGGGTTGGAGCATTGTATATTTGCTCGATAAATATATTGGATCAATTTGGAGCGCGCTGATTTTATTCCTGCTGTGGCTGCTGACGATCCTCGCCGGATTTGGTTTGTGGTCTATTTTCGAAGTGTGGCTCTTGAGGTTGGCAGGCGAGCCTATAACGCCTCCGCTGCCAACAGACCAGAAAGAGCCGATTGTCGAATCTTCCAAAGAAGAGACCGCAACGACTCCACTTAAAAAGAAAAGGCCTGCTCAACTGCCAGCGGAGTTCCGACCGTCTTTAAAAGCTGATCAAAAGAAAAGTGAGAAGCCAATCCGGCCGATTCCGCGCGAAGAAGGCTTACCGCCGCTCAACATGTTGATGACCGAACAAGCCGCGCATGATGATGAACGGACGATCAATCAAACTGCGGGCATGATTATGAAAACACTTTCAGAGTTCGGCATTCCCGCAACGGTGATTGGTTATCGCATTGGTCCATCGGTGACACAATTTGCAGTACAGCCAGGCTACATCACGAGACCGGGCGCCAGCCAAGACGATGAAGCCCAGCAAATGAAAGTGCGCGTGGCGCAGATTGCTGCGCTAGAAAAAGATTTAACGCTGGCATTATCCGCTCAGCGGTTGCGAATTGAAGCGCCAGTGCCGGGCAAACCGTATGTGGGCATTGAGGTTCCGAACATTACTTCAACGGTTGTTCGCTTACGTCCCATTTTGGAAAGCGGCGCATTTCATAAAGTCGGTGCGCCGCTGACTATGGCGCTCGGGCGCGATGTATCCGGCAATCCGTTAGTGGCGGATTTATCGCGCATGCCGCATTTGTTGATCGCAGGCGCGACCGGTTCCGGTAAATCTGTATGCATCACATCACTGGCGGCATGCTTTGCGATGAATAATGCACCGGAAGATTTGCGCATGGTCATGATCGACTCGAAGATGGTTGAGCTGCTGCGCTTCAATGGACTCGCGCATCTTTATGGAAAAGTCGAAACTAATATTGATCGCATCCTCGGCGTTTTACGCTGGGTGGTGCTCGAGATGGAACATCGTTATCGCCTGCTCGAAGGCGCGCATGTGCGCGATCTTGAAGGTTATAACCGCAAACAAGCGCGTAAAGAAGACGGCGTGACTCTGCCGCGCATTGTTGTGTTGATTGATGAACTCGCTGATTTGATGATGTCTGCGCCGGATCAGACTGAACATAATCTCGTGCGTCTCGCGCAGATGGCGCGCGCCACTGGAATCCATTTGATCGTTGCTACACAGCGTCCATCCACCGACGTGGTGACAGGTCTCATTAAAGCAAACTTCCCGGCCCGTTTGGCATTTGCGGTTGCATCTGGCATTGATTCGCGCGTCATCCTCGATACTACCGGTGCGGAGACTTTGCTTGGCCGCGGCGATATGCTCTTTCAGAATCCTGAAGTTGGCAATCCGATCCGCGCACAAGGTGTGATGGTTACGGATATGGAAATCGAGCGCATCCTCGATTATTGGCAGAAGAACAGCGAGATGGAAACTGAAAGCACGGCGCCATGGGAAAAAATATTGTCCGAACCCGATGAGAATGAAGATGAAGGTTTGATTGAACAAGCCATTTCGATTGTGCGCGGCACACAACGCGCGTCCGCTTCATTGTTGCAACGCCGCTTGCGGATCGGTTATCCGCGCGCCGCGCGCTTACTTGATCAGCTTGAAGAAATGGGTATTGTCGGTCCAGGTCAGGGCGGAGGAAGGGAACGAGATGTGATGCCGTTTGAAGAGGAAGAAGCAGAGGAGTAAGTCAGCTTGAAATCCGGTTTACATCAAATTATTTTGGTCGGATGATGACCATAATTTTCGATTATCATTGGGCAGTCTTGCCTGCGAGGTTTGATTGAAAAAGACTTTCACAGATTTTTTGCGTTTGGGTTTTAAATGGTTCTTGGATCCCGTCGCTGGATTCTTAAACCGCATCGGTTTGACGCCGATTTCCGTTACACTGATTGGCGTTGCTGGAAATGTCCTGGCCGCTTTGTTCATCCTCCGCGGACAGATTACGATTGGCGGCTTGATTGTTTTAATCGTCTGGCCGATTGACGCGTTAGATGGCACGATGGCGCGCCTGCGCGGCGAAGCGAGCGATTGGGGCGCGTTTGTGGATTCGGTCAGCGACCGTTATTCGGAATTGATTATTCTCGGCGCGTTGCTTTATCATTTCGCTATGGTTAATCAGGATATTGGCGTGATTGTCACCTTTGCGGCGGCGGCAGGTTCCATTTTGGTTTCATACGTCAAGGCACGTGCCGAAGCGCAAAGTTTCAGCGCGAAAGAGGGATTGCTGACGCGCGCCGAACGATATTTTGTTTTGGGCCCATCGTTATTATTTAATATTCCGGTGATTGGCGTATGGATCATTGCCATACTTGCCAACTTTACAGCGCTTCAACGAATTTGGGTTGTGCGCGCTCAAGCTCATGATAAAATGCGAACTCAACTTCATAAAGGAGAATAGAGATGTTAGTTCATTGTGGTACTGTTGCCTTCAATTTTTTCCAATTCGACGGCTTCCATTTTTGTTTCTTTAGCAGCGAATATATTTTGCATTATTACGGGATTATGCTGATGCTCGGCGCAGTCGCGGGCGCGTGGTTGGCTTCAGTTGAGCTGAAGCGCCGCGGTTACGACCCGGAGATGGTTTGGGATTTGTTGATCTATCTCATCATCGGTGGCGTGATCGGTGCGCGGCTATGGCATGTGTTTACTCCGACTCCCGCCTCGGGATTGACAACCTATTATTATCTGACCCATCCATTTGAGATCGTCGAGATTTGGAAGGGCGGCTTGGGAATCCCCGGCTCCATTATCGGCGGCTTGATTGCGTTGATGTTTTACGTTCGGAAATATAAAGCCATCAGTTTTCTTGAGTGGACGGATATTGCTGCGCCGGGCCTTGCTTTGGGTCAGGCGATTGGGCGCTGGGGCAATTACTTCAATCAGGAATTATATGGATCGCCGACTAATTTGCCGTGGGGCATCAAAATTACGGACGCCGCCGCACGCGTCGCTCCTTATAACGATCTGACAAAGTATCCGTTGGATGTGACGCGCTTTCATCCATTGTTTCTTTACGAGTCGATTTTGAATTTGGCGAACATGTTTTTGCTGATATGGCTTACGCGCCGCTTTGCCAAAAAACTTAAACAAGGCGATATTTTCCTCGTTTACTTGATCTTCTATCCGACCGTTCGCTTCTTTCTGGAATTTCTTCGAGTCGATTACCCGATCATTGGCGGAGTTGATCCAAATCAGGTATTGGTGGCGGTGGTTGCTCTGCTCGCGGCGGTTGTATTAATTTGGCGTCATCGTTCAGGTGCGGATGAAATGGTTGAAGTTGAAAGCGAGACGGAGTTATCCTTTGTAGCGGTTGAGACTGAAGAACCGGTTGAAGTAAAAAAGCCTGCAAGAAAATCTGCTTCAACGGCGGCCGCTAAAAAGTCAAAGCCAGCTGCGAAAAAGACAACGACGCGTTCATCTACTCCTCGCAAAAAATCCTCCACAGCCTCATCGGCTAAAACAAAGAAGTAGGAACGCTCATATTTCTAACAGAATTGTTTGGAGGACTGTTGTCTTATTGACACCGTCCTCCATTTCTTTTATGCTGGGTGAATAATGATTGAAACACATGATTTAAGCAAGCAATTCAATGACTTTTGGGCGGTGGATGGCATAAACCTTTCCGTCAAGCCGGGCCAAATCCTGGCACTGCTCGGACAAAACGGCGCCGGTAAAACCACCACGGTGCGTATGTTGAACTCCCTCTTGATGCCGACGCGCGGCTGGGCGCGCATTGCCGGATATGATGTTGTGAAAAATGGCGCTAAGGTGCGCGCCTCGGTCGGTGTGCTGACCGAACAGCATGGTTTGTACATGCGCATGACCGGTGATGAATATCTAGAATTCTTCGGTCAGGTGTATCGACTCGATTCGCACATGCGCAAAACGCGTCGAGATTATCTGCTCGATTATTTTGGATTGGCAGGCGCATCCACGCGCCGCATCGGAGAATATTCCAAAGGCATGCGGCAGAAGCTGGCATTGGCGCGCGCCTTGATGCATGAACCGCCGGTTCTTTTGCTCGACGAACCGACCTCGGCGATGGATCCTGAATCAGCACGGCTGGTGCGCGATGAGATCGCGCGTTTGAAATCATCGCAACGCACGATCGTCATATGCACACACAATTTGTTCGAAGCCGAAGCGCTGGCGGATATGATCGCAATTATTTATAAGGGAAGAATTTTAATGATCGGCACACTGGATGAGTTGAAACAAAAAGTGTTGGGCGTTTCTGAATATGAAGCGCAATTTTCAATTGATTGGAATGGAGACGGATTGAATCTGCCATCGGGTGTAACCTTGATGGAACGAAGCGCGTCGTCACTCCGATTTAGAGTGGAGCGGCCTCTCGAAGCGAATCCAACTCTGATGAATGAATTGATGTCAAAGCACGCGCCGCTGATGGCTTTTCAGGAAGTGCCGCGCAGTCTGGAACAGGTTTATCTCAAAGTGATGGCTGATGCGCAGATTCTTCACGCGGAGGCCGTCCATGCGTGAGAATCTGCAAATGGTTTGGCTGGTGGCAAGCCGCGAATTACGCGATCAATTCCGCGATTGGCGCATTCTAACCCCGTTGATTATTTTAACGCTGTCATTTCCTTTGCTGATGAATGAAGTCGCAAAGGAAGCAGTCTCATATATTAATCAATATGGTGCGAACTTGATTGTAGATCGGTTGGTCCCGTTTTCGATATTGATTATCGGATTTTTTCCAATCACGATTTCGCTGGTGGTTGCACTAGAATCTTTTGTGGGTGAAAAGGAACGCGGCACCATCGAGCCTTTGCTGAGTTCACCCATGGAAAACTGGCAATTATATTTCGGAAAGCTATTGGTCGGAATCTTTACACCTCTGATGGCGGGTTACACATCCATTATTTTTTATGTGATCATTGTTTCACGTCAGCATCTTAATATGCCCGATACGTCGGTGTTTGTCCAGTTGTTCATGCTGACAACGGCTCATGCGATTCTAATGGTCAGCGCCGCGATTGTGATTTCGGTGCAATCCACAACGGTACGTGCCGCGAATTTGTTGGCTTCGTTCATTGTGGTGCCGGTCGCGATTTTGATGCAAGGTGAGAGTGCATTATTATTTTGGGGGAATAATCAGGTGTTGTGGCTGGCCGTTGCGGCTGTACTGGTGATGGCGGCCCTGCTGATCCGCGTGGGGATTTCACATTTTCAACGCGAATATTTATTAGGCCGCGAATTCGACACGTTGAATCTGCGTTGGGTCTGGAAGATTTTCTGGGGAACATTCAAGGGCGAAGCAAAAACATTGGGAAGCTGGTACCGCTTTGAAGTCGGAAGAACGATGCGTCAATTGGTCACACCATTGCTGATCATTGTGGTCCTGGCCGTGGGCGGATATCTGGTTAGTTATCAGTGGGCGACGATCAATGTTATAAAAATGTTGCCGCAGGCGACAACCAAAGATATTAGCCAAATCGTGAAGGGCGCAAGTCAATCTGCGGGCATTGCGCAAACGGGTCAGCATTTATCGGCGTTGTTTATTTTTGCAAATAATGTGCGCGCTACTCTTTTCGTCTTTTTGGGCGGAATCATTTCTTTTAGTGTGCTTGGCGTATTGGCTTTCCTGTTGAATATAGGATTGGTAGGCGGCGTATTAGGCATTGTCAAATTGATGGGGTATTCTCCCGCGTTATTATTCGTTGCGGGCTTGCTTCCGCATGGCTTGTTTGAAATTCCCGCGTTGATGATCTCAACCGCGCTTGTTCTACGGATTGGCGCGGTGCTGGTTACACCGCAGCTTGGAAAATCGATGGGGCAGATGGCACTTGAATTATTAGCTGATTGGGCTAAAGTTTTTATCGGTTTGATTATCCCTTTACTGGCAATTGCGGCTGTGATTGAGGCATATATCACGCCAGTGATTCTGGCGGCCGCCCTTAAATAATAGGTGTCTAATGCCCAAAGTGATTATCCTTGGTTCTTCCAATGCCATTCCCACAACCGACCATGAAAATACACATATGGTCGTTGTCGGTGAAGAGCGCATGGTCATGGTGGATTGCGTGAGCAATCCAATTTTGCGATTGGAAAAAGCAGGCATTGACTTTAACGATCTAACGGATTTGATCGTGACGCATTTTCATCCCGATCACGTTTCCGGCCTCCCGCTTCTGCTCATGGACATGTGGTTGATGGGCCGCCGCAAGCCGATCAACATCTACGGCTTGCATCATACGCTCGATCGCGTGGAAAGTTTGATGGGTTCGTATGGTTGGGCTGAGTGGCCTGATTTTTTTCCGGTCGCATTCTATCGTTTGCCAACTCAAGAGATGACCACCGTCATCGACTCTCCCGATTTCCGAATCTTTTCTTCGCCTGTCCGACATTTTATGCCGACGATTGGTCTGCGCTTCGAATTTAATCACACCAAAAAAACCATGGCTTATTCTTGCGATACTGAACCATGCGCCCAAGTCACGCGCCTTGCCGCGGGGGTAGACATTTTGATTCATGAATCAGCCGGCGCCTCGCGCGGACATTCATCGGCCGCGCAAGCCGGGGAGGTCGCCAATCAGGCCGAAGTCGGGAAGTTGTATTTGATCCATTATCCGACGGGCAAATATGCGAACGGCAATGATCTGATCGCCGAAGCACATCAGCGTTATCAAGGTGAAGTCGCGCTGGCAGAAGATTTTATGGTGTTGAATTTTGATTGATTTTCTTTGAATGAACTATTAACAAAACAGCGCGGATGTCCGCGCTGTTTTGTTTAATCTTATCGTTATTACCAGCCTTTGATATATTGTGCCCACTCTTCGTTTTCAGCCAGATGTCGTCCAAAGATATAAGCCGCGTTTGCTGGCGGTTCTTTGGGCAGGTGAAAGAGATTCATGTGGGCTTCTTCGAGTCGCCGCCCGCCTTTGTGATGGTTGCAGGATGGGCAAGCCGCCACAACGTTCGTCCAGATATGTTGTCCGCCCAAATGCCGGGGCATCACGTGATCCACGGTCAAACCTCCATCGCGCCGGCCGCAATACTGGCAGGTATAATTATCTCGACGAAACACTTCGCGGCGTGTCAGTTTGATACGCGGGCGCGGCCGATGAATTTGCACATCCAAGCGAATGACCGAAGGCCGCGGAATTAATTCTTTGACGGTTCGGATATAGCCGCGACCGTTTGCCACCATCGCCGCTTTGCCCCCCAGCATCAATCCGATGGCTCGTCGCGTTGTGCAAACATTGATCGGTTCAAAGTTTGCGTTGAGCACTAAGACAGGCTCTTGCATAGGACATCCGTAATTTGAATGATTATACTGCTTCTTGCATGAATCGAAAACTGAGATGAAGCGATGACTTTTAGATTTATTTCATTAGGAGATTTCAAATGAAAAAGTTAATTCCAATGTTGGTTTTTCTTGCATTGATTCTTTCCGCGTGCGGAACGAATCAATCGCCTCAAGTAGTTCTACCGACCATAAACGCCGTTTCGTATCCAACCGTGCAAGCCTCTCAACCAGCCTTCCATCAAAATGTCGGCGGATTTGATGTGAGTCTTCAGCGTACCTGGCGCGACGGGAAAACCGTTTATGCGGATGTTTGTTTTGCTTTGCCGGATCAATCCAATTGGACGATTTGGGCCGCTGATTTTAATTACAGCGGTCAATCGATCACGGATTTCAGCGCGTCGCTGTTGAATAGACAGAACGCCTCGAATGGACAGCCTGCAAACCGCTGTGACCAAATCAGCTTTTATATCCCGCCTGATGCCGATTTAACTTCGGCCTCGCTTGTGATCGAATCGATCGGTGCGTATCCCACGCAGGATGAATATTGTTCGTTGTATATGCCGAAGATCCAGCAGACGCTCAATCAACGCGGAATTGCTATCACGCTGGATTGCAAGCCGAACGCGAATGGAGTGATGACCATGCAGATCGTCAGCAAACCCGCTTCGATGTCCCAGGATGACGCGGAGAAAATTGTCTATAGTGATGAATTCTATACCGTCAAGGGCCCGTGGAAGTTTGCGGTTAATCTCGGTCAATAAGTTTGGTATAATGGCGACAATGAATTCAATTTTGGTTTTCCGATATTATTATTCCCGCGCGTAGAATGTTGCGAGGAAATGACTGCGCGCCCTCGCGGGCGCGTTTTTGTTTTATCTTGAGGAGGTCTCGATGAACATAGATGAGCAAGTTGAACTTTTGATGCAAGGCACGGATTATGGCGATGAAGATTTGAAAAAAGCCATGACCGCTGAATTGCGAACGCGTTTGGTTGAGGCACAAAAAGAAGGGCGGGCTTTGCGCGTGTATTGCGGCTATGATCCGCGCACCTCTGATTTGCATTTGGGGCATACGATCACGATGCGCAAACTGCGCCAGTTCCAGGATTTGGGACACGAAGTAACTTTCCTGATTGGAACCGGCACGAGTATGGTCGGTGATCCATCCGATAAAGACAAGTTGCGCGCCGTGTTGTCCAAGGAAGAGACCGAACACAACGCCCGCACTTATGCGGAACAAGCTTTCACGATTCTAGATCGTGAGAAGACAAAGATACGCTTCAATCATGAATGGTTGTTGGATTTAAAACTCGCCGACATGATCAAACTCGGTTCGGCATTTACCATTCAACAATTTATCTCGCGCGAAAATTTCAAACTGCGTTGGGAAAAAGGCGATCCGGTGTATTTGCATGAGACGTTCTATGCCTTGATGCAAGGCTATGACGCGGTTGCTATGAACACCGATGTTCAAGTGGGCGGCAGTGACCAATTGTTTAATATCATCACGGCTGGACGCAAGTTGCAGGAATTGTATGGCGAGCGTCCGCAAGTTGGAATCTTGGTCAGCATCTTGCCGGGAACAGATGGCGTGGTACGAATGTCCAAGTCGTTGGGAAATCACATTCCGATCCACGCCACGCCTGAAGATATGTATGGCAAAGTAATGAGCATCCCCGATAATGTGATGCCGATTTACTTTAAGCTAGCCACGCGTTACACACCGGCTCAAATTCGAGAAGTCGAAGCGGCGCTGAAAAATAATTCACGTCATCCGCGCGATGTAAAGATGGAGTTGGCGCGCGAGATCGTCGAGATTTTTTATGACAAAGCCGCGGCGGAAGAAGCGGAAGGACAATTCAAGCGCGTCTTCCAAGAACATGAAGCGCCCGAAGAAATGCCGGAATTCAAATTGCAAGCCGGAGCAACAGTGATTGATGTTTTACTCGGCGCGGGCTTGGCATCGAGCAAGAGCGAAGCGAAGCGATTAATTGAACAGAAGGGTGTGCGTCTGGATGGTGAAACGCTGGAGCGCGGCGATGTTCCGTTTCCACACGCTGGAGTCTTGCAGGCAGGCAAACGAAAGTTTGTCAGAGTTAAATAATAAAGCGGCGGACAATTTGTCCGCCGCTTTATTTGCATCTTTCATCTTGAGGCGTCGACGGGATTCGGACCCGTGATGAGGGTTTTGCAGACCCTTGCCTTACCACTTGGCCACGACGCCATCTTCTCTATATTATAAAATGAGGATTGCTGGTTTGCAATCCTCATCCTGAGCGGGCGATGGGATTCGAACCCACGACCTTCTCCTTGGCAAGGAGACGTACTACCGCTGTACTACGCCCGCAGGTCGGTCTTCTTCCTGACCGAGAGTGCCGAGACACAGAATTGAACTGTGGACACCGCGATTTTCAGTCGCGTGCTCTACCAACTGAGCTATCTCGGCAGGATATTCTGTTGTTAAGCGTTCGTGATTTTACTAGACGAGAGGGGGATTGTCAAGCAAGGTACTTCCTCAGACTTCGGAAGTCTTCGCGAAGCACGCCTTTAGGCGCAAGACTTCCGAAGTCTTTC
>JBAUMB010000112.1:0-6517 GCA_049578465.1 Anaerolineales bacterium | reverse complement strand
AAGAGAGGATGCGAGCGGGGAAGAATCAGTACTCCACTCGCTTATCCTTCTGCTATTTTGTGGCGGAATCGATGCGGCGAGCCATTTCGTATCTGCCGGAACGCGCATACCAAACGATATACGCGTTGTAGGCAAGCAACGAAACAATGATCAATACAGCAACGATGGATAAGACAGTAAACATAGTTGCACCTCTCTCAGGGATTTGTGGAAAAGACTTCTTGTGGAAATCATCTCCCTGTGAAAGACCATCGGAGAATGCTCTGCCAAAGGGAAACGACTACCAAAGGAAGAGAGAGGTACAAATATGCGTGGAGAAAAAAAACAATCCCCGCTCGCAGGCATCCCGCCGGGAGTCGAACCCGGTGATTCCATTACTCTGAGGAGTATTAAATCGGGATGAAGATGAGACGCGTAGGGTTTCTACGCGTCTCGAAAACGTGATGAAGTGTTGGGTTAGGCGGGCTCGCCTTCCAACTCTTCGACTTCGTCCTGCTCATTCTTGCCGAACGAGAAGGGTTCAACGGATAAGGCGATGACCAGCAGCTGCTGGTGCTTCGCTTCATCCTTGCCCGTCCATTCATCCATCGCCAGGCGGCCCTTGATGGTGATGAGGCCTTTGTTCTTGACGTTCGCGATGGCGTCAGTCACTGGAGTTGCATTCTCATCCTTCGAGAAAGCCATCACATCGAAGAAGATGGAAGGCTTGTACTCCTCGGAATCCTTTTCCTTGCCCTGAGAGAGAAAGGCGCGGACTTTCGCCATGACTTTGCCGCTGTTAGTGAAGCGGGTTTCGCCATCGGCGATCGCGTGCAGGGTGAGAATGACGTAATTGGACGGACGGTTTCGGTTGCTGTTGTTGGTAGCCATGTTGGCATACCTCCTTATAAAATGTACAGGAGTTTGGCATCATCCTGCGTTAGCCTGCGTCCTTGCGAACGCAATCTGTTCCTTCGGGGATCGAACCCGACCGCACCCCAATGCGCGGAACGAAAAAAGAAGGGAGGTGTCGGATGAACACCTCCCAAAAATTATTCTGCTTTAGCGGATTCTTCAGCAGCCGCTTTACCGACTGGTCCGCCATGCGCCTGCTCGCAGTACGAACGCACAGGACAGAATTCGCATCGCCACAATTCATCCACCTCATCCAAAACAGGTGGAAGATCATGGGTGTTAAGCAAGGCTCGAAGGCGCGCCTGCAGGAATGCCATGGTCGCATCCCGGTCAAGCCTCACTTCGCAGCGCACGGGTGTCTTCGGTCCCAGGTATTCGATCTGTGCGCCTTTGACCGGAAACGACTCTTTCAAACGAGCGGCATTCTTCTCGATCAATAGCGCATACAGATTGACTTGCAGCGCGTGAGAGGTACGCGCTTGCGGAGGTTTGTACACGCGGGCAACCGCCACGGAGCGCGGAGAAAATTCCCCGCAGTTCGGGCATACCAGCTTGTCGCCGCTTGCGTTTTTATGGAGTTCCAAATCGCAGTGAACGCAGATCGGGACTTTGTGACCAAACGGAGGATTGGCCGTTACTTTGTAATCAGTGATCAGCCAGCCGCCAAGTTCTTCGGAATACTCGAAAAGATCAGGTGTTCCCACTAGTAAAATGGCTTGCCCCATAAAGGTGATCTTCCATGTCAATGTGTGTTCCTTGAATCCGTGCGAGCTCTCATACTCTGCGAGCGCGGAATGATAGCCAGAGCCAAATGCCATCCGATACATGGCAGAGACTTTTTCGTAATACGGATTCTGTTTCTTCAAAACGAATTGACGCGGGCATCCCACCAATTCCGTGACCGAGAAACCGATCTCCGCGCCGTTTTCACGAGCGAGAACGTTGGCGTAATCAGAATCACGGATTCCATGAATGAGGTCGGAGATGACCGCAGGGGTAAATGAGCAGCCTGGCGCGCCGTGTTGAGCGCAATGCAGGCAGTCCGTGAATGAGACCGGTTCTCCGGTGACATCGCACAGAAATCCTGCCAAGCCGGTAGGGGCGACTGTAATAACAGGGGGTGTAGTTGTAGTTACCATAGACATACCTCTGGCACTCGTATTCCCTGCACTTGCACGCAGGGCAAGTGTGTGTTGGAGTGCGGCTGAAAAAAAGATACGGGAGCCTGTTTAGACTCCCGCTTGGTTATTTGAGATCATCACTGGTTTGAGGATCAACGTTTTCAACCCTCTTCCAGTTGACGATTCCTGAATGTTTTTGGTAGGGCAATGGTGGAAGAAGAACGCTACCACTTACGCCTACCAGTTTAGAACGAATGACTCTGTCGTTCTTTTCAAACGCGAAGCGCGAACTTCGCATGTAAAAAGAAAGACAGAGAAAATAATTCTCTGTCTTAGGAATTCATAGATTTTTGTTCTATGAATTTTAAATAATAGATTGTGGGGAGTCTATTATTAATATCGACAAGCGGATGGCCTATCAATTTCCAGGTGCGTTTGTGGGCGCCTGATTGTGCTCCACCGGTTGGACGGAGCGGCGATTGCTATAACGGCGATTGCCTCTTTTGGATTGGTATTCGTTCTTGTTCCTAGAAGGGGTAGTGCCACGCCATTCGGCAAAGATCGCGCGGATCACCGCGAAGATCAAAACCAAAAGGATCAGAATCCAGCCAACGAACGCGTACAACCTCACATGCTCACCGATCATCACAAACGTTGTGATGATTGCGACAATGAAGGCGATACCGCGCGCGGTTAGCAGGATCATCTTCACCGGCTTGTTTTTGTGGAACGCCAGCAGGAGAATACCGATAACAAAATGGCTTACAGCAATCCAGATGACAAACAAATTCGCAAAAGTGGTTCCGTATTTCAGAACTATAGTGGTGAACATGGCACATACCTCCAGGTTAGATTGGGAGAATCAAAAGCATCTCCTCGCTGTCCATCAGGACTGGTGAACAGGGAGCAGATGCCTGCGGCGCACGGGTGGGATTGTTAGCTGGTTATGATTTGACATAGCACAGTATCCGTGCTATCATATACACATGATCCAGTCTTTCAAAGACGCAGGCACAGAGGATATTTTTGACGGCAAAAACACTAAGGACGCACGAAATACCTGCCCCACATCTTTATGGAAAATAGCGATCCGAAAGCTTGATCAATTGGATTCGGTAACGATGCTTCAGGAACTAAGAATCCCACCTGGAAATCAATTCGAAGCCCTGTTGGGTAACCGTAAAGGACAGCAGAGCATCCGAATCAATAATCAGTATCGTATCTGTTTCAAATGGACGGATCTGGGACCCGATCTAGTTGAGATCGTCGATTACCATTAGCATGACGTTTTATTACGTGAAGGAGAAATAAGATGGTCCGCATACCTACAAATCGCCCCCCGACTCATCCGGGCGAAATGCTCTTGGAAGAGTTTCTGAACCCAATGTCGCTGACTCAGCGTGAATTAGCTGACGCGATTCATGTTCCCTATCAGCGTATTAATGACATCGTGAACGGACGTAGAAGCGTCACACCCAGCACGGCTTTGCGTCTGGGAAAGTACTTCAATATGTCGGCAGACTTCTGGATGAATCTCCAGATTCGATGGGATATGTATTTCGCACGGCAAGATGAGATCACGGTTTTGAAAACCATTGAGCCAATCCATTCTGCTTAATCCATCTTACGTTAGTATGAAGGAAGCGTGCTTGGTCACTCCATCGAAACTGCATCGCGATATGGCGCTCCAGGGATGAAGGAAATGGAACAAGCCGCCCACCTACTGGATGATGCAGAAGCGGCGTAAAGTAACAGAGATACGGAAAGAAAATGAGCCAAGTCTCTTTTTCATCAGTAACTCGAGCTATCGAGATACAGCATACATATGGACATTTGTTCACTTAAAAGAGCTTCTCAAAATCTCAGGCTGGCAAGATGGTTGGTTTAGCCTTATGCTTAGCTTTATCCCCGTGGCCGTTTATGATCAACGCAATGTACGTTCCCAAGCTGTATGAAGACCAGGTCGGCAAGGAAATGATTGATCCGCAACCCGAAGAGCGGATCGGTATCTTCGTGATCGCTTGTCGCCCCACAGAATGAAGTTGAATCAACACAATTCAACGCCGACTAGATTCGCTTTTTGGACCCAGTGCAAAGTGTGATCTTGCAGAAGCATCATCTCGAAATCGCCAACCTGTACGAGGCGCTACTGGATATACTTCATATGGATGCGGTGGAACAGCAGTTCAGCTAATAAGATTTAGAAGAAATAACAAGATCTCGCAGAGAAACTGTCACTTGGTGCAAGCAGGAGTAATAAAAGGAAATTTCAATGAATACTGATTCTGAAAATAATCTCCTTATTGGAATTGCTGTTGACTTGTCAGGTTCAATGAAACAGAGTATTCACAATGAAACTGGTGAGCAGTTTTCTAGAATTCAAAGCTTCCGCAAATCACTAGATCAGCTAGTCAAAGAAGCAAACGATATAATCAACAAGCATCAAAACGGGAAGAATACTAATGCCGAGATATTTATTTATGCATTTGGACTTCAAGACGTGTTTGGAGAATCTAATCTGGTTTCCACAAAAGTCTCAGATTTATTGACATTCCTGAAAATCGCGCACACCTTGAATGCACCTGAACAATCTGGGGTTAAGGAAACAGGTGAATATAAAGAACTAGAATCAATTGCAAAAGAGCATAGTCTACTAAATAACCTCATGAAAGATAAAAGAATATTGGCACTTATTCAGGGGAATAGGAAAGGCGCGAGAAATTTGGCGAACCGCCTTCGCAATGATCCCGAGGCACGAGAAAAGGTCGCTAAAGAAGTAAGAAGTGTTATAAATACCAAAGCTACAGCAAAGTCTGGTGGCTTTGTAGGAAATATTGCAACCGTTGGAGCGGTAATTGGATTTTTGTTCTTAGGATTAAGTGGTCCTCTTGGATTAGCTATTGGGGGGGCAGGATTATTGCTTCGTTCGATATCAAAAGAAGTAGATAATTATTCAAACCAAAAGAGAAACGACGTCGAAAGTGCTATACGGGATTTAGCTAGGTCGCCCGAAGAAGGTGAAGACGTGGAATTTGGTCTGGATGACACAACTCTCTCTATTGAAAAGCTCATAAGTTACCTAGGCGATAAAAGTGAGTTTCAAGAAAACTTTGAAGAATATATTTACGCCGAGACGCCAATGAAAAGAGCCTTAGGCGAAATAGAAAAACGTTTTGATCGAGAGTTAAAGAAACGCCAACGAGAGACTAACTTGGTTCTGTTTATGGTTTCGGACGGTATGCCAACGGATGGCGATCCCCGCTTAATCGCACAAGGATTAAGAGAAAAGGGAATAACAATAATTTCATGCTTTGTAACAGATAATAATGTGGCAAATCCTAAGATTCTTTTCTCAAAACCAAGCAATGGATGGGGTGAGGGAGCAAAACTTATGTTCGATATGGCGTCACCTATCAATAAGGACTCGAGCTTTGGAAAATTTCTTCTTGAAAAAGGTTGGCAAATTGAAGATGAAGGAAAGCTTTTTGTGCAAGTAAATCATTCCGAAGTAATGGAAGAGTTTATTCGCGTGATTGTATCCCCACTTGAGCAAAGATTTGAAAAAAACAATCACTCAGGGAAAGGTGTATGACTTTGTTTTAATCAAAGGAGATTAGCCATGACAGACTCGGAAATCAAAATCTTGATTGTTTTTGCAAATCCGCGCGGCACAGATCCTCTTCGCCTGATGAATGAGGAGCGCGCGATCAAAGAATCCATTCAATTGTCAAAATATCGGAATGTTGTCCCCACAATCTTACCTGCTGCAACCGTTCGCGACATCCGACGCGCACTCTTACAAGAAAAATATCGAATTGTGCAAATCTCAGGTCATGGAACTGGGAATGGCTTGGTTTTGGAAGACGACTCGGGTGGCAAGTTTGTTGTCTCACAACAGGCTTTAACCAATTTGCTTGAGGCTTTTGTTTACCCAAATGGCGAATTGGAGTGTGTCATTCTCAACTCTTGTTACTCAATTTCACAAGGGAAATTACTATCGCTCGGCGTTCCTTATACAATTGCTATGGAGGGTTCTATTAGTGATGCTGCCGCGATAGAGTTTTCGAGTGGTTTTTATGATGCAATAAGCAATAAGGATGACATTGAATTTGCATACAAAATCGCAAATAATGTTGACTTAGCAGTGCCGGGTCAAAAGTTCCAATCAGTATTACTAAAAAAGGGTGAGAGTTATGTCTCTCCTGATTTCGATAAGGTGTCATCACTGGGGGGGCGGGGGAACAAGGTGAAAGATATAAAAGCCTTGATTGGAATGGCTATAGATCTTTCAGGCTCAATGGCGCAGAATATTAGAAATAATACTGGCAATAAATTGAGTCGATTAGATGGATTTCGTAATTCTCTCAGTAAGATTATTGATGATGCAAGAGCTTCGATAAGACAGAGAGATATCAAGGACATAAAAACTTCAATTGAGTTCTTTGTGTACGGTTTTGGTCTTCGGATAAATCCTAGTGTGTGTGATCTTCTGTCTTTGATTA
>JBAUMB010000111.1:0-5412 GCA_049578465.1 Anaerolineales bacterium | reverse complement strand
AATGGGTATCGGACCAAATTCTGCAGTTGCCATCCGTGCGGTTGTCCCAGCCGCCAACCCGACAATTGCCATGCGATGAACTTGATCTGGTGAGTAGTTTGCGTTGAAAAATGGTGCGACCAAAAATTGAGCCCACGGTCCGCCGTAATTTAATGTGTTGGGATTGTAGATGGAGTGAATGCCCTCGCCATCGTTTAATCGCAAGAGTGTATAGCCGTTGATTTGTTGAACTTGAATATAGTTATAAGCCGACTCGGTTTCATAAACTTGTCCCGTTGAATCTTTCAGGTTTTGGCTGTTAGAAATGATTGCAATGAGGATCAATAAAATCGGCATCCATAGATGCGAAAGCATTAATCGGCGGCTGGCATATTTGCCTAATCCAATCAGAGCGACGAGCAACAGGACGAGACTGAATGATAAAAAGGTCAGACGCGTGCCGATCGTGGGGATGGTAACCAGCACGGGAAGGAATGTCCCGATGAATGAACCGAGCGTGGATATACCGTAAATCTCACCGGAAGCTTTGCCGGATGTTTTTGGATCGTCAACGCTTAATCGAATCGCGAAGGGCGAGATCATGCCAAGCAATGTCACGGGAATGCAAAACAGAATCAAAACGCCGACAAATGATCCAAGCAACACTGCAACATCGAGTCCCTCAAAAGCTTTGGCAGCGAATCTTAAAACCGGCGTCGCAATATACGGCACAACTCCGAGCGTGAACGCGCCCCAAGCCAAGACTTTATACATTGTTGCCGCGTCCGGCCAACGGTCCGCCCAACGACCGCCAATGAAATAGCCAGCCGTCAGATAAATCAAAATGAGTCCGATGATGCTTGCCCAGACTAAATTGCTTGTCCCAAAAACGTTGCCAATCAAACGTGAGGCAGCCAGCTCTGCGGCGAGAGTCGTCATACCGGAAACAAAGACGGTGAAGTATAAATATTTTTTCATCGGCGTTATTATACCTGTTGGTTAATCATTTTCAGCTTGACGGAAAGCATCCCTGCGGCTAAAATTCAGCCCGCTTTACAAAAATTCATTCTAAAGAGCGAAGGTAATCCTGAAGAAGGGTGAGAGGCGCTCGAGGAGATAAGATGGAGAAAGTTGTACTAAAAGCATCCCAGCGCGATATCAGAGGCAAGCAAGTCAAGGCGCTTCGCCGCGAAGGGAAACTTCCAGCGGTGATTTATGGTCGCCACACGGAGCCCATCAAAGTTTCGTTGGATGCGCATATCGCCAATTTGACGTTGAACAAAGTTGGTTCGTCAACTCTGGTGACGATTGATGTGGATGGCAAAGAGTATCCGGCTTTGGTACGTGAGCGACAGCGCAACTATATCAAAGGCGGACTGATCCATGTGGATTTCTTAGCCGTATCATTAACTGAGAAGTTGCACGCTGAAGTTCGCATCGAATTGACCGGCACATCGCTGGCTGTCAAAGATTTCAACGCGGTGCTTGTGACTGGTCTGCATTCGCTATCGGTGGAATGTTTGCCAGCCGATTTGCCCGAATTCATTACGGTGGATATTGCGCCACTCGCCAAAGTCGGCGATGGCATCCATGTCCGCGATATTTCTTTGGGCGATAAAGTTCGCATCATGGACGACCCCGACGATATGATCGTCAACGCAACCTACGCCAAGATTGAAGTTGAGGAAGTACCTGTCGTGGCTGAAGGCGCAGTAGCAGTTGCGGCTGAAGGCGTTGAACCGGAACTCTCTGTGGAACGCGGTAAGAAGGAAGAGGAAGTTCCCGAAGAGGGCGCAAAAGCCGAGAAGAGCGAAAAGAAGAAATAAATCTTATGCAAGTGAACTCCCCGCCAAAACGGCGGGGAGTTTTTTTATAAGTCCAATACTTTTAGAAAATCAACCGTCATCCTTGCCGTTGCACCCCAAAGCAATTCGCCATCGTATGGATGATATACGATCAGCGAACGATTTCTTCCGGGCATGGTGAATTCCCAGCGATGGTTTCTTTCGGCGAGCCAATTCAATGGGATGGTGAACACGCGCTCCACTTCATCTTTTCCGAGTCGAAAGACGATGGGCCATTCGATGATTCCAACCACTGGCGTCACGCGAAAACTTGTGATAGTGATCATGTTTGCGATCCGTCCCAGCACGCGGACTTTCTGCGGATCAATCCCAACCTCTTCATTTGCTTCACGCAACGCGGTTTCTTCCGGCGTTGTTTCGCCTTCATCGCATCCGCCGCCCGGAAATGAGACTTGACCTTTATGACTCTCTACTTTATCCGTGCGGCGCGTAAAGAGCACATGCCATTCATCATCTTGTTGAAGCAAGGGGATTAACACCGCCGCACATTTCAAATGTGTTTCACTGGTTAGATCAATTTCTGCGTATCCATTTGACAATGGGTCAATGGCTTCAATCGCTTGGCCTAATTTTATTCTGATAAATTCCTCGCTGGGGGAAATCGTCATTCTGCTTTCTCTTCAAATCCCGCGCCGATTTCTTTGACCAATTCTGCTCCGCGTTTATCTTCTGTTGGCTCGATCCTTCTTGCAAAAATCAAGAAGCCAGTGTGTGCCACCATGCGATCTGCTGGACGCAAACGATTCGGTTCCGGTTTGTAATATCGAACCAACACTTCGCAGACTTCGATAAATGCAAATTGTCCGCGCCGTAAAGCAATCAGCAATTGTTCCACTTGATTGACGGTTGGAATTAAACTGCAAAAGAATCCGCCGGGCTTGAGCGCGGCGCGCACCTGCGAAATGTAATCATACGGATTCGGCACATCGAGGAAGAACGCGTCGGCATCCGTTTCGTCCAAGCCCTCGGCGATGTCACGTAGTTTGAAGTCGACGCGCGCAGCGAGGCCGACGCGCTCAAGATTCTTCTTCGCCAGACTTTGCATTTCCGGGCGGACTTCATACGAGATCACGTGTCCCTCTGCGCTGACGTTATATGCCAAGGCGATCGTCATCGAGCCGGAACCGGTTCCCGCTTCGACGACTTTTTTCCCGGGCCCAATGCCCATTGTGATAAGGATGAAGCCAATGTCTTTCGGATAAAGGATTTGCGTGGTGCGCGGCAAGTCGCTCAATAAATCTGCGAGCGAGGGTTGAAGCAAAAAGAACGGCGAGCCCATGTGACTGAAGACTTGCGTGCCCCACGGTTTGCCGATCAAATCATCGTGCTGAAGAATGCCGCGATGTGTTTCGAGTCGCGCGCCTTCTTTGAGCGTGATAATAAAATTCTTGTGCCGCAAGCCGACTAGTTGGGCAATATCACCGGCGCGCGCATTGGATGAAGTCATATTGAATGACATGAGTCTATTTTACCCCTTCAATGTTTTTGTTTTCTACAGCATCAGGGAGAGGCAAAGGATTTGTCGCGGCGCGCAATCGCCAATTGATAATTCCCAATGCAAATGGGACCATCAGTGCAACGATCGATAGGATCGATATACCAAGAACTATGAGCGCAATCCCCACGAAGTTTTGCGATGTAGCGCCGAGAGTCGTATGCACCGAACCAATCACGATCAGAATTACACAGGCGTTCCATAGACCGTGCAAAAACATGGCAAGCGCGTATGTGCCAATCAATCGTCCGATGCGTTTATTCGCTCGGAATGATGCAATTCCCCAGCCGGTCAAACTGACGGTCATAATATGCATCATGGTGGTTCCGCCGCGTACGAATAGGGTGGTGGCCCAACTCGAATCGGGTTGAACGGAGGCGAGCAGACTTTCCACCAAGCCAAAACCGGTTCCGCTTAATGCGCCGATCACAAATCCTTGTGCAGGTGATGAGAGGCGATCAAAGACCGCCCAAACGGTCAATGATTTTGCGGTTTCTTCCACCAATGGAGCGAAGATAGAAAAGAATAAAAATGCCAGCGCAATGACAATCGGATTGAGCAAGTATGGAGTGATGAGATTTAAAATGTCATCGGAGTTGGATGTATTGTTAAGTTGATTCCTTATTGCATTGAATGCAAATCTCAATTCGGGATGGAATCCCAAATAGACACCGACCCCGATTAATAACAATACAACCAGCATCAACTCGAGGAACACAGCCAGCGATGGACCTAATAGCATACCGCTTCCCAATGCGCCCCATATGCGTTGTTTGGAGCTTGTGTTCAAGCCTCCAATCGCTAAGCGCGCGAAGAAATAGACCGGCAAACCAATGGATAATATATAGAAAGGAGGCGTGATCCAGCGCAGGATATTGTTTCCATAAAAGATTTGAGCAAGCGTGGTTGCGCCGAGCCATGCAAATATTAGAAGCAGGCCCGCTACGATATTCATTGGCTTGGTTGTATCGCCGGTCGTCTCTTCGCCCATCACCCGCTGGATGCTGTAATACGCGGCGGGAATCAACAACGCGCCGACAAAGAGAATCGCGCTGGCAAGCAGAACCGCGTCAATGAGCGGATGCTTTTGATCGCCTCCGAATGTCATCGCGGCTTGAAAGACAACCACGATGACCGCCATTGCAACTGCCAATATCGCACCGCCTGTGCTGGCAATTGCAAGAAGGATCGAGCGCCAGTCTCTGCCTGCTTTCGATTCCATTATTGCTCCTCAATGGTCACGCTGAAGATTTTATCGCCCGTCGGTAAATCCCCGGCTTGAGATGGGTCGCGCGCCGTCAGGCTTTCAACGACATCCATGCCTTTGATGACTTGACCAAAAATTGTATAGCTCCCATCGAGAGTTGGCTCCGGCGCGTACGTGATAAAGAATTGACTGCCGTTCGTATCGGGCCCGGAATTTGCCATGCCGACTACACCGGGTTTATCGTATTTCAAATCCGAAACTTCATTTTTGAAAAAATAACCGGGTCCGCCTTGACCGGTTCCGCTTGGATCGCCAGCCTGCGCGACAAATCCGGGGATGACGCGCTGAAACGTCACGCCGTTGAACCAACCTTGATTTGCAAGGAACACAAACGAGTTCACTGCCAATGGCGCTTTATCCGCATAGAGCTGGATCACGATGTCGCCTTTTTCCGTGTGCAATGTGGTGGTGTACTGTTTCGATGGATCGATGCTGAAAGCTGGACATGAAGTGAATTGTTTTGTGCTCAATGCAATCAAGCTCACTACATCATTGACACTGTTGTAATCGAGAATTGCGGCCTGTTGCAAACTGCCGTTGATGAAAACAACTGGGATGGAACCCATGCCTAATTGAACCGCCGCATCATGCATGGACTTTGCGCGGCCCGCCGTTTCCGAGCTTTGATAATCCTCCTCGAATTTTGCCTCGTCAAGTCCCAAGCTGATCGCTTGACTTTTGATCCATGAATTAAATTGATCAACACTCATGTTTGCCCAATCATTATATTTTGAATGTAAGACATCGCGCATTTCCCAGAACTTGTTTTGGTCGCCCGCAGCTAATGCAGCTTGAACTGAAATTTG
>JBAUMB010000110.1:0-2619 GCA_049578465.1 Anaerolineales bacterium | reverse complement strand
GTGGAATATTTGCACGGCGCGGTTGTCAGAGCGGGAGAAAAATTTGGAGTCGCGACGCCGGTCAACAAAGTCCTGACCGAGACGTTGATGAAGTTGACGAATAAAGAAATTCCGCTCGAAGAGTTCGCGCATCAGCCGGAGAAATTATTAGCGCTTTTATAATTGTCATTGCGAGTCTTCGAGAAGCGATCTCGATCAACAATTATTTGAATGTTATATGAAATTGCTACGAGGCCGAAGGCGGCTCGCAATGACATTTGATTACAGTGATACAATAGCCATCCTTTTGAAAATCTTATGAGTGAAAAATCAAAATTCAATCTTGTTTCGCCGCGCCCGCAAGTGGAGATTCATCTTCCTGACGGGCGCGTTCTATCGGGTCCGCGCAACGCACAAGTAGGGGAGTTTTTAAAGGCTATTGAATTCTCCGCGCCGGTTGTGGCAGCCATTATCAACGGTGAACTTCACGAGTTGACATATCAGATTGATATGGATGCGCGCGTTCGTCCTGTGACCATGTCCGATTCAGATGGCGCGCTCATCTATCGCCGCTCGCTGAACTTTTTGTTGGAAACCGCGTTCGCGGATCTCTTTCCAAAAGCGAAATTAACGATCGACCATTCGATTTCATTTGGCGGATATTATTGTCAAGTGAGCGGACGCAAGCCGTTATCCAAAGAGGAGATCGCTTCGCTTCGATCACACATGCAGGAATTGATCCAAGCCGATTTGCCGTTCGAGCGAAAAGAAGTTCCGCTGAAAGAAGCGATTGAATATTTCCGTTCGATTGGTTACGACGACAAAGTTCGTTTGCTGGCTTATCGTCAAAAAGATTATCTGACGCTGTATCGTTTTGGCAATCACATGGATTACCATCACGGTTACATGGTGCCTTCGACAAGTTATCTCAAATGGTTTGATCTTTACGCGACCAACGGCGGATTCACTTTGCGTTTTCCGCGCCGACATGCGCCGACGCAGCTCGAAGCGGTGGGCGATTATCCCAAATTGCTTTCGGCGTTTCGTCAGTATGGAGATTGGCTCAATCGCCTTGGCATTGATAACGTCGGCGCTTTGAACGACGCCATTCAAGCAGGACGCGCCCATGAGCTTGTGCTGGTCTCTGAAGCGTTGCACGAACAAAATGTCGCCGAGATCGCGCAACAGCTCGAAGAAAAAAAATCGCACATCGTTCTGATCGCGGGACCGTCATCTTCCGGCAAGACAACTTTCTCGCGCCGTCTCACGGTTCAATTGCTGGCGCTGGGCATCTCGCCTTATCCGCTTGAACTCGATAATTATTTTTTGGATCGCGATCAGACTCCGCTCGGTGAAGATGGACAACCGGACTTTGAAGCGCTTGAAGCTCTCGATCTCAAGTTGATTGCGGAACATCTTGGTCAATTAATTGCCGGTGAAAAAGTTCAGTTGCCGCGCTATAACTTCAGAACCGGCAAACGCGAAGCGGGAGAACATTTGCAATTGCATCACGGACAACCGATCATCATGGAAGGCATTCACGGACTCGATCCGCGTCTTTTGCCCTCGACGTTGAGCGGGCACGCCTTCAAGATTTATGTCTCGGCTCTGACTCAACTCAACCTCGACCGCCACAACCGCGTCTCGACCACGGACACGCGTCTCATCCGCCGCATTGTCCGCGACTCGCAAGAGCGTGGTTATAACGCCGCGCAGACCATTTCGCGCTGGGAATCTGTTCGGCGTGGCGAGAAGAAACATATTTTTCCGTATCAGGAAAATGCGGACGTGATGTTCAACTCTGCACTCGTGTATGAACTCTCGGCCCTCAAGCCGTTCGTCGAGCCGTTGCTTCGTCAAGTGGAACACGGCACGCCTGAATATATCGAAGCCAAACGACTGCTGGCTTTTCTCGATTGGTTCCTGCCGATTGAGGCCGAGATGATCCCCGAAAATTCCATCGTGCGCGAATTCATTGGCGGCTCGATTCTAAAAGACTTCACGATTTGGAAACATAAATAAAGAAGAGCGGACTTTCAAAGTCCGCTCTTTCATACCTGTCGAATATTTGAATTAAGGTTATAACCTTTTTCACCGAATGGATTTAATTTTTCAAGCCAGATCATTTCAAGCAGAGTCAATTCATCGCTCAAATTAAAAATTGGATCATCCTTGACGGTCACGGTTTCCAAAATCTCAAAGACAAAATGATCCTCGCCGTATTCATTCCACTCCTGTTGAAGGACTTTGTTGTGATGGCTTCCGATCTTGAGCATAAAGCGATGGCTGTTTAACGGACCTTCGAGATTCAGACTGCTTCCGAGCAATACTTTTCTGTTGACTATATTCTTGATTTGAAAGACGCCTGCGGGTTTGACGCGCTTCATGTATTCCTGATTTAATTCTTTTCTTGATTTCTTCGATTGATCCATAATGATTATCCTGGCGGCTTGAAAGACTTCACGATTTGGAAACATAAATAAAGATGGGATGGATTGTTATAGTCCACCATTGGCTAGATAAGCACTTTTGAGAAATATTCTGCTTCTAACGTTAGGGGGTGTTATGTGCGTTTTCTTTAACTTCAGCAACATACTTTCGATGCTTAAAAATCAAAGGTGCGAATGCAACAACTAAAAC
>JBAUMB010000109.1:0-14896 GCA_049578465.1 Anaerolineales bacterium | reverse complement strand
ATAACAAATTGATATAATTATCGAGATGCTTGAATATACTCTCGGAGGAATCATGTCAAAACGCAAATGGATTGTTTTGCTTTCAAGTTTGTCGTTGCTCTTTGCGATGCTGGCTTGTAACATAGGCGTACGCAAACCCGCTCCGACCTTAACGAATGTTTTGCCTTCAAGTATTTCGGTTTCTGTTGAACCTTCGTTAACTGAGACTCAAACTGCGACAGAATTGGCGACCACCGAATCTACGACATCCATCCCGGCTACGAATACAATCGGCGCGCCGACCAGCACGCCAACTCCACAAAACCCGCTGGTAACCACCACTGCATATTGTTGGTCGGGACCAACGAGCACAAAGTTAAAGTATGAAGTCATCAGCAGTATTCAGGCTGGCACACGCGTTCAATTGCTGGGTCAGGGAATCGTAGAAGGTTGGTGGGTTATTCGAGATCCGCGTTATGGCGATCCATGTTGGATTCAACAACAGGATGTTCAACTCGATCCTTCGTATGATCTTTCCACGCTCCAAACCTTTGCCGTTCCGTCCACGCCGACAGCCACGCCCTGAAATATTTTTTGCACGGATAAGATAAAAAACTCCGGATGGTCTAGCCATCCGGAGTTTTTTATTATTCAACCGTTACACTTTTGGCTAGGTTTCTAGGCTGATCTACATCCAAACCTCGGATCGCGGCGATATGATATGCCAGCATTTGCAATGGCAATACGGTGATGGCTGGTGAAAGCATCCATGGGGTTTCGGGCACCCATAACACATGGTCGGCCATGCCTTTCACTAATTCATCGCCATCCGTAGCGACGGCAATTACCGTGCCACCGCGCGCTTTGGCTTGTTGAATTTGGCTGATCATTTTTTCGTGCCACGGATCTTTCGGTGCGATGCAGACCACTGGCATGGATGGATCGATCAACGCGATCGGACCGTGTTTCATTTCTCCGGCCGGATAACCTTCCGCATGGATGTAGGAAATTTCTTTGAGCTTCAAAGCGCCCTCGTAGGCAATCGGCATGTTAATGCCGCGCCCGAGATAAAGGCAATCGTACACATCCTTTAACAAATACGCGATTTTCTCAACTTCAGGTTCGCGTTCCAACGTTCGACCTACGAGATCAGGAATCAAACGCAAGTCAGCAACCAACGCACGGCGCGTTTTGTCGTCAATGACGCCGCGTAAATCGGCGAGAAGAATCGCCAGCATGTATTGGTCAATGAGCGGGGCGGTGAAAGCTTTCGTCGAAGCCACGCCGATTTCAGGTCCAGTTTGCATCGAGATAAATCCGTCGGAGATGCGCATCGCTTGCGAACCAATCGCGTTGACGATGCTCCACAGCTTCGCCTCTTTGCGTTTGCCTTCTTCCATCGCAGCCAATGTGTCGGCGGTTTCACCGGATTGCGAAATGGCGAGCACGACTGTGTTTTTATCCAAGATCGGATCGCTGTAACGAAACTCGGATGCGATCGCCACTTCGACCGGAATGCGGGCGATCTTTTCGATCAATGTTTTTCCGACCATTCCTGCGTAAGCCGCAGTTCCGCAGGCTGTGATGTAAATTTTTTCGATTTGATTGGCAAATTCTTTCGTGAGTTTTAGATCGGGCAATCGGATTCTGCCGTTGACAAAATCCACGCGGCCCGCCAATGTATCGGTCAATGCGCGTGCCTGCTCATGGATTTCTTTTTGCATGAAGTGACGATACTCGCCTTTTTCGGCCGTGACCGGGTCCCACGAAATGGTATGCACTTGCGGTTTGATTTCCGTGCCTTCGATGGTTTCCACGCGAACACAATCACGCGTGATCACAGCCATCTGACGAGATTCAAGGAACATGACGCGATGCGTGTGTTCCATGATCGCAGGAATATCGCTCGCTAGGAAATTTTCACCTTCACCCAAGCCCAGCGCCACGCCGCCCGCGTTGCCGATGCGCGCCGTCACGATCTTATCCGGCTCATCCGCCGACATTAACACCACAACGTTGGCTCCTTGAATTTGTTTGAAGGTTTGGCGCGCGGCTTCCACAAGGTCGAGTCCCGAAGCGATGTAATGCTCCACGAGATGAACGATCGTCTCTGTATCGGTATCGGATTGAAATTCGATTCCTTCCGCCATCAACTCATCTTTCAATTCAAGAAAATTCTCAACGATGCCGTTTTGCACCACGACCACGCGTCCGGTCTGACCGAGATGCGGATGTGCGTTGCGCGCAGACGGCGCGCCATGCGTTGCCCAGCGCGTGTGCCCGATGCCGGGTGCGCCGCTGATCGGCGATTGATTCACATGTTCCACCAATTGAGATAATTTGCCCGCGTCTTTTCGGACTTCGAGCTGGCCGTCGTTAAATATAGCGAGTCCCGCCGAGTCATAGCCGCGGTATTCGAGCTTCTTCAAGCCATTGAGGATAATCGGCACCGCGTCACGCGGCCCGATATATCCGACGATTCCACACATGGGGATCCTCCAGATTTTTAGGGATACTTGTTATCCAATCATATGGAATCGAATAACAAGTTAGATTGCCAATCTTTGCGTCTTTATCCGGGCAATTGCTTGTGCGGCATTCTTCGCAAAATTATTTACTGGAGGGAAAGAGAATTGGATGATGGCACATCCAGAGGGCTTCCGCTGAACTTTCGATTTTTTCAACCGGTTGGTTGATTAACTCCATCTTGCGATGGAGAACCCTCGTCCTCGTCATCTTGTAAAACTTTACAAGATCATGCGCTATCTTTCCCAGATTAGATTATCGGTTCACCTCCTGTTTTATGAACTTCTATAATTATAACGTAAAAATATCGCCAGCCTTTAGGCTGGCGATATTTTTTTGAATTATGTGGTTTCGCCGATCATTAACAGTTGTTGAAGCAGGCCGTTGGTGTTGCTGAGGGCAGCGGCGTCGGCGTATGAGTCGGCAGGATCGGTGTCGGCGTGCTCGTTGACGTAGGTGTACGCGTCGGCGTTTTCGATGGCGTGAATGTAATGGTAGGCGTGAACGACGGCGTCGGCGTGTTCGACGGCGTCGGCGTCGGGGTACGCGTCGGTGTTCTCGATGGCGTGAACGTCATGCTCGGCGTGAACGTAATGGTCGGCGTGAAGGTCTTGCTCGGCGTGAATGTAATGGTCGGTGTAAACGTTTTGCTCGGCGTGAGGGTGATCGTCGGCGTGAGCGTAATGGTTGGTGTCAGTGTAATGGTTGGCGAGGGCGTAGGCGTTTTTGTTGGCCTGGGCGTGTGCGTGGCCGTTGGGGTATTCGTGTCGGCTGGCGTGAATGTTAAAGTGGGCAAAGGTGTGTATGTGGGCGGCTGAGTCGGAATCTGGATTCCCAGCGGCGTATCGATGGCTCGGCTGGCGCGGAATTCCTCCACAATGCCGGATCGGTACGCTGAGAGGTGGATCATCGGGATAAAGCCAGCGATGAAAGGTAAATGGGGCAGAATGATGAAGCCGAAATTGTAATCAGCGGCAACAATCACCGTCTGACCCGGTACGCTCGGGGTTTCCTGGTGTACACCACTACTAGTTTGACAATCTGCATATTGGCTGCCGCCCATTTGTGGCGGTATAAACGTGTAAGGAAGTCCGGCACAAACCGTGAAATTTAGATAGTTCTTTTGCGTGTTGCTTAGTGTCTGATCATAGGGCAGACCGATGAAAATACTGCGCGCTTCATCTTTGATGGATGGAATTCGTGCGGCATCGTCAGCTTCGTCGGAAGTCAAGCTGCCGCCTGCGTTACAATCCTGGGATGCAACATCAAAGCCGTAAGGGCAGTAGGTTGAGGTATATTGGCCGGTGGTAGCGTAGCGAAGACCGAAGCGCGCCGTATTCTCGACGATGATCCAGGCATAGAGCAGACGCCCGAATTCGAGGATGCCAAATACAACCAACAACAGCACCGGCAAGACCAGTGCGAATTCGACCATCGCCTGCGCTTTTTTGCGGCGAGTCATTTTTTGCCATTTTTTCAAATAACTGGTTTTCATATCGGTACCCTTCATCGAATCTGCTATTGAGAAATCTTGGTCGTGATGCTATTTAAAATATCCTGGAAGATGCCTGTCAGGTCGCTCGTACTTGAAGACAAGTAATAATTGCCATGATTGGCGAGTGTGCCGCCGGCCTGTTCGGCCGCATATTCTAGAAATTGCTCCGGCTCTGTGGGATCAGCGCCCGAAGAATGTTCACAACGGTTGCCCAGACAGATGCCGTATATGCTGGCGCCCAAACCGCTCGTAGGGTCAGCTAAATCATCTGCCATATCGCGCGCATAATCCAAGGAAGAATAACCTGAACGGGTAGGATTGTTCTGAGCGACGCGAAGCGGATCCGTGCCCGAGACTGTTATGCTTGGCTCAATGCAAAACGGAGCAGATGCGGACCAATAAGCTGAGGGACAATATCCGTTAGGATAAGTCGTTCCATCCCAGCTTAAGGGCCAACTCTCGTTTGGGGCGCCAGTCAATAAAGTCACCACAACCCAAAGAGAATTTTTTCGGCCTGAAATGTTGAATTCATTGCTGGCTAGAGAATAGGCACCGCCGCCGTTAGTGGAGTTGCAGGTGGTCGGATCACCGATCTGGTAGTATACCGGACAGCCTTGGGTAATAAAAGTGGTGCTAGTATTAGAACCATAGTCTAAACAGGGACCGAGGTAATTATCACCAGCAACAAAGGGACCGCTTGTCGGAACAGGAGCCGGAGTCTTATTATCAGCTTCATATTGGCAGCGTGATGGTTGGTAAACTTCCAGCCCGGTTAGCGAGTTTGTCCCGCCGCTACCGTCGCCGGCGATGGCGTTATCAACGTTTCCTTGATCAATAACGGCAGCTTGCGCGATACTCACATTAGTTCCATTGTAACTAGATCCAAGAGGCCAGACTGTTATCGGGTTACGACCTCCGGATGTCATGTCGCCGGGGACCTGATCGGTCATTGCGACAACTGCCACACGGTCATAGGGGAAAAACATTTGATCTGCAAATGCCTGAGCCTCTTGCTTTACTAACGCCATGGGTTGGCAGGTATTATGTGGATTACAAAGGGTGGGATCCTCGTTCGGTGTATCAACCTTATTTGGGTCGCCATTGGGGTCAGTTGCAGCTGTCATGGAAATGGAAGTATCTACCACCAGGACCATATCAATGGATGCGGCTTCGCCAATGGAAGAAGCGGTAATAGTCGTTGACTTAATGCCAATCACCCTCAGGAAACCAAATTGTACCTGCTGTGAAGCAGTGACGCGTACCAGTTTGCGCGGCGGGGTTGTGCATAGAGCCGAGTCATTAGATATAACCGCAGTGTCACACGTCTCGGTTATAATGTTCGTAAGCGGAGCTTGATTAAGCTGGGTTTGATTAAGGTTCAGGAATTCCTGCACGGCGTTGTCCATGTCAGTCACTGTATACCCTTTGCGAAATTGCTGCGCGCCGGCAACGGTGGAGGCATCAACGGAACGTTTTAATGCCGCATAATTGATCAGCAATATGCCGCCGTCACTCACCAGCCCGACCATGCAAACCAACCCCGTAAAAGCGAGGGCGATCAGGATGATGGCTTGTCCCTGACTCTTATTTCGTAGTAATTTCTTAATCAACTTTTTTCTCCATGTTAGGTACATGTTAGGCCTGTTAAAGGAACATTCGGTTCGCCCGGTTCAACCGCCGGCAGGGGCATGATGGTTTCAGCATGCATCAGCGGACTTCCCATCGGAGCCATCCAAGGTAAGCCCAAAACCTGATGATATTCCTCGTATACTTCTACCACTAATATCCCTTGGCAAGGAATACTCCCCGAAAGCCCTGCAGTTGAATGTGTTATGGTGGCGGCTGTAACGGCGGATGCCTCGTGGCAGTACAGATGATACGAGCTATCTTTACTGCTGCAATTAAAAGTTGTCGGAATGGTTACAACGGTGCTTCCCTCAACGCTGTACACCGTAATAATCACATCGTCGGTGGCCCCGTTAAGCTGGGTCTTGACGCTGGTATCATTGTCATTCGATATCGGCGCCAATTGTCCGTAGACTGTACTAGCCGCATCGATATAAAACCAATTCGGTGAATTTCGAGCTGTGTCGGGATCGGCATTGAATGGGTCACCGTTGCTATATTCACGCGCTGCATAGCGCGTGGCATCTTGCAGTGAGAGGTAGAAATTCAACATAAATCCCAGCTCCACCATTCCGGAAAAGAGCATCAGAAGAACCGGCAGGGTAATAGCCATCTCAACCAAACTCTGCCCTCTGGATTTGTGATTCCTTTTTTGAAGGCGAGATTCGGTTTGAGTTGAAAATGAAAATAGTTTTTGCAGAAATTTTCTCATAACTTATCTCATTTATTATAATGCGGTTTCAAACCTTGAAAAACTGTGTAAGTTAGCTGTAATGTTCCAAACTTTGGATTAATCCAAGCTTACTTGGGTATGATAGGGGCAATCCAACTTGGCAAAAACAGAATGAGAAATGCACTGGTAATGAAAAAAGGACCGTAAGGCATAAAGACCATCAAGGCTTCCGTCTTGTATCGTTTTGCGATCATCAAGTACAAAACCATGATAATGCCAAAGAGTCCTCCGAGCAGAATGCCGAGCAGTAAGCCGAACCAGATAAATGGCCAGCCCAGAATCAAGCCAAGGATGCCCGCCAAGATCACATCGCCAAATCCTAACGCCTCCTCGTTATCCGAATTTTGTCCGCTGGCTTGCATGCGTTTTGCCCTGAAGCGCGAAAATAAAATTCCAAAATAATAGAAGACTAGCATGATGACAAGTCCAGCTAGTCCGCCGATAAGCGTGGGGACAATTCCGTTGATCCAAGTGCCCAGCCCAAGTCCGAGCAGAGCGCCGAAGATGCTGGTCGGATGTAGAATCAAACGATGTTCAAAATCAATCACGAAGACTATCGCAAAGTAAGTTAAAAGAATCATGCCCAGTACATATTCCATGCGGTAGAGCGGATGAAAAGCGAAGATGGCAAAGGGTACTTTAAACCAAACATAGACGCTGATAACCAGCATGATGATTTGAACGAACCAAACGCGCGATGCGCGGCGTTGATGGCAATTGGGACAAGAACGAAACGTGAGATACGTACCGACGGGAAAATTTTGTCCGCAATTGGGACAAGCTGGACGCGAAAATCGCCGCGCGGTTGGCAGTACGTCTGCAAGATAATTGACGAGCCAGCCGCTTATCCATCCGGCAATCAATGGGATAATCAGTAGAATGTTCATTTCCTTCATTATATTCTAATTGGAAAAATGTTTAAATCCTTTGTAAGTCTATTGTAATGTTCTTGGCGAAACTTACAAACTGCCTTACAATCTTGCAAGATTTTCAGGAGATGAATGAATGGAAGAATTCGTAATTGAAGGCGGCGTTCCTCTGCGCGGCGAAATCATACCGGCTGGCAATAAGAACGCGGCATTGCCGCTTTTGGCGGCATGTTTGTTGAGCGATGAACCGGTCACGCTTCATAATATTCCACGTATTCGCGATGTTTTATATATGCGCGACTTGATCGAGAGTGTGGGCGCTCAAGTAGAAGAATTGGAACCCAATACATGGCGCATCACTTCACGGACTTTGAGGCCGGCTGACCTCGATCCCGATCTTTGCCGACGCATCCGTGCCTCCATCTTGATTGCCGGTCCGATGACCGCGCGTGCCGGAGAACTCCGTCTGCCACCTCCCGGCGGGGATGTGATAGGGCGCCGAAGACTGGATACGCATATTTTGGCTCTGCAAGCCCTCGGAGCAGAAGTAACTTATGAGCGTATGTTCCATTTTCAGTCACGCGGTTTAAGAGGTGCTGAAATATTGATGGACGAGGCCAGTGTTACAGCCACGGAAAATGCAATTATGGCCGCGGTCACTGCAAGTGGCAATACAGTGATTCATAACGCGGCGGCCGAACCACATGTTCAAGAATTATGTCAGTTCTTGAATGTCATAGGCGCCCAGATTTATGAAATCGGATCGAATACACTTCATATTACCGGTGTGCCGCGCCTGCATGGCGGAGAATTTACGATTGGACCGGATTATCTGGAAGTATTGAGTTTTGTTGGAGCGGCCGCTGTAACGCATGGCGAAGTGCGAATTCACAATGCCGGTGTTCGCTATCTTGCGATGATTGCAGAAGTCTTTCGCCGTCTAGGGATTCAATGGATAGTGGAAGGGGACGATATCTTGATCAACTCGGAACAGCCGCTAAAAATAGTTCCTGATTTGGATGGCGCTATCCCTGAGATCAAAACTAACGTTTGGCCTGCTTATCCCACCGATCTAATCAGCATCGCGATCACGATCGCGACGCAAGCCAGCGGCTCTATTCTGTTTCATGATTGGATGTATTCGGGCCGCATGTATTTTACCGATAAACTAGTCGGCATGGGCGCGCGCATTATCCTATGTGATCCGTATCGTTGCTTGGTGCAGGGACCGACTCAATTGTTCAGCGAAAGGTTGGAGAGTCCCGATATACGAGCGGGCATGGCATTGGTGCTCGCCGCGTTAGCGGCTAAGGGCAAATCGAAGATCAGGAATATCAGCCAGATTGATCGAGGCTATGAAAATGTGGAAGGCAAGCTTCGGGCGCTTGGTGCGCAAATCGAACGCGTGCGGGAATAAAAAGAGGCGGACATTCATGTCCGCCTCTTTATTATTGTTTTTAATCTATTACGGAGCGATCACTTGAATAGTGGTTACACTAAGGCTAACTGTGAATTTATCAGTATTAAACCCGGTGCAAAGCCCAAAATAAGCATTTTGCCAATCCGGTTTTCCATTCTGATTAAATGCGTAAACGTTATAGCATCCTAAAGGCGTATTTGACGTAAAGGTTGATCCATTTCCTGGGAGTACAGTCGACCAATACCCGCAGTCTCCGAATGCATTCTTCTTTAACTGAAACGACACGGTGACAAGTTGATTAGTTTTATTTTTCACCAGAATGGTAGCCATCTTGTCCCCGTTGCTTCTAGCGATCGGACCGCTACAATCTCCTCCGCCGGAAGTGGATACAACCACTGTCGGTGAAGCCAGGATCGATGATGTTGGTAATGGCGGAATCGTTGGAGTGGGTTGCGGTGTGTCGGTAGATACAGCTGTCGGCGGAATGGGAGTTTCCGTTGGCATCGCCGCTTGAGTCATGGCGACCATTGTGTTGGCCGCCGCTACAGCTGAGGCTTGTATCATGGCCGGGTCAACTGTAGGAACTGCCTTTGCCCCACAAGCGCTTAACGTAAATGCCAACACGGTGGCAATAATCAATATAGGTTTCATTTTGATGGATTTCATTTTCTTCCTTTCTTCACTTTTTAGTTAGTGAATGGCGACATGATCTGTGTAGATCGTGATGGTTAACTTTGAGGTTGTGTTATATGCAAAACCGCCGATGATTTGTTTGCCTCCAACATATACAACGTAAGTATAGCTTCCAGTCGGCGCTTTCGTTGTTAAATTGCTAACTCCTGTAAATTCCAAAACCACATAATATCCTTGAACGGTTGTGCAATGCAAGGATATATCTGCCGGTTTTCCGGAACTATTTTGTACAGCGATCTTTCCATAGACGGCTCCCGGTGGAAGTTTATCAATCGAGATTGGTCCGGATGTGGCTGTAGCTGTAACCATTTGAGTTGATATGCCCGTTACTGTTACAGTTTGTGTTGCAAATGCTGTTGGGGTTAGCCCAGTGGGCGTGGAACTGGGTGAGGTAGTGAATGTGGTGATGACTGTTGCGGCTATAGTGGGGGTCGGCAAAGATTGCATCGTTTCAACTACAAGAGTTCCCGCGAGCGCTTCGGCAGTGGATAGAATGTCTGGAGTCGACGAAGGAGTCGAGATAATTTTCGTCTGATTGGGAGAAGCCGGCAGACATGCAGTCAAGCCAAATGCGAGCACAAGAACAATGAGTCTCTTCATGTTCTCTTTTAATTCTGGTTGACAACCTCCATAAACTGGGCCACAACGTCACGCAACATTCTTTCAGGCAATGCGCCTACTTGGCGATGAACAATTTTTCCGCCTGAAATGAACAGCATGGTGGGGATGCCTTGGATGCCATACTTGCCAGCCCATTCAGGGTTGTCATCGGTGTTGACCTTGGCCACTATGAATTTGCCGGCATATTCCTTCGCAAGCTTTTCAAGAATCGGCGCGACCATTTTGCAAGGTCCGCACCAAGGCGCCCAGAAATCAACAATGACTGGAACAGTTGATTGGAGCACGGTTTGTTCGAATGCTGAATCTGTAACGTGAACGGGTTCTTCAATCATATTCTTATTATACCTTTTTATTTTTCTTTTTTTTACCCTTCTCCTCTGGGTAAACGGGCGTGAGTATAACACAAAACCTGCATGATATAATCGCGTTTCATGGCAGAATTATTTTCGCGCTGGCGTGCAGGACTTTTCAAAACAAGCAAGTCCGCTTTTGGGCGGCTTGCGAATTTGCTCGGCGCGACCGAAATCAATCCGGCAACATGGGATGAATTGGAAGCCTTGCTGATCCAAGCAGACTTGGGAATCGAAACGACTCGCGATGTGCTTGACGTGCTTCAACGCGTCGTCAAGGACCAAGGGCTGACGCGCGCCAATGAGCTTCGCGAAATCCTTCGCGTTGATCTGTGTTCGCGTTTAATGCCGCCTCCTGTTATCGATTGGACTGCGCAGCCTTCGGTCATCTTAATTGTCGGCGTAAATGGCTCAGGGAAAACAACCACCATCGCAAAATTGGGCAAGCGTTTTTGTGATGAAGGCAAGTCGGTGCTCTTCGGTGCAGCGGATACGTTCCGCGCCGCGGCAGTGGATCAACTCCAAGTATGGGGCGACCGACTCAAAGTTGAGGTAGTTGCGGGCGCACCCGAAAGCGATCCGGGTGCAGTGGCATTCAACGCCATCCAATCCGGAATCTCGCACAAAATCGATTTGATCTTGATTGATACAGCTGGGCGTTTGCAGACTCGTTTCAACTTGATGGAAGAGCTGAAAAAAATTTATCGAGTGGTGGGCAAGGCGTTGAATGGCGCGCCTCATGCGGTTTGGCTGGTGCTGGATGCGACCACCGGACAGAATGCTTTGCAGCAGGCTCGTGCTTTTAAAGATGATATCCATGCCACCGGCGTAATCTTAACAAAACTTGATTCGTCGGCGCACGGTGGAATGGCGTTTGCCATTCAACGCGAATTGGATTTGCCGATTCTGTTTGCGGGTTTGGGCGAAAAGATGGAAGACTTGGAACCGTTCAATCCCGATGCATTTGTAAATGGAATTTTAGATTCGTAACTTGGAGGAATCATGCAAGACTTGCTGGACCGTTTGAATCATGCACAAGAATTAACGTCTCAACTTTTGGAGCGTCTTTGACTTCGCAGGCAAAGAGAAAAAAATAACCGAACTCGAAAAAGAAATTGAGGCTCCAAACTTTTGGAACGACTCTTCTGCCGCACAGAAAACAATGAAGGTCGTTTCCAATTTGCGAGATGAAGTCGAGTCGTGGCGCAAATTTCAGAACCATTTATATGATCTCTTAGAACTCTCTCGCCTTAATGATGAATCTTTACGCGATGAATTAGAAAAAGAGATTACTATGCTCGAAGCAGATTTGGATAAACGGTCTTTTACCGCGATGCTTTCTGGAAAATACGATGACGGCGATGCTCTACTTGCCATTCATGCCGGAGCCGGCGGAACGGACTCGCAGGATTGGGCCGCAATGCTCGAGCGCATGTATCTGCGTTGGGCGGATGAGCGCGGATACAAAACAGAAATCCTGGATCGAACCGACGGCGAAGAAGCCGGTTTGAAAAGCGTAACGATTGCGATTGATGGAAAATATGCCTATGGTTACTTGCGTTCAGAGAAAGGTGTGCATCGGCTCGTGAGACTTTCGCCGTATGACGCTGCGCATCGGCGGCATACTTCATTTGCATTGGTAGAGATTTTGCCGCAAGTTGCCATGGATGACGCGGAGGTCGAGATCAATCCTAACGATATAAAGATCGATGTGTTTCGATCATCCGGCGCGGGCGGACAAAATGTCCAGAAGAACGCGACTGCGATTCGCTTGACGCATCTTCCGACTGGAATCGTTGTCACATGTCAGAATGAACGCTCTCAATTGCAGAATCGAGAAAACGCGTTGCGCGTTTTGCGAGCACGTTTATCGGAAATGAAGCGCGCTGAAAAAGATCAGGAGATCGCAGTATTGCGCGGTGAATATACCAAAGCGGAATGGGGCAGCCAGATCCGCTCCTATGTTTTGCATCCATATCAAATGGTCAAAGATCATCGCACGGAATATGAAACTGGTAATACGCAATCCGTCCTG
This sequence comes from Anaerolineales bacterium, assembly GCA_049578465.1. Lineage (GTDB taxonomy): Bacteria > Chloroflexota > Anaerolineae > Anaerolineales > Villigracilaceae > Fen-1038. The sequence goes on along the minus strand of JBAUMB010000109.1, from coordinate 2,549 downwards.
GACGGTGACTTGGACGCGTTTATGGAATCTTATCTTCGACAAAATGCTTAGGAGATACTATGTGGAAAAAAATTTATGATGCGATCTTCACACGTGAAAACATGTTAGCGCTGCTATTGGCTTTGATTCTGATCGCGCTCGTGATCTTCACCGCCGATACAACGCCGACCTGGATCTATCAAGGCTTCTAATTTTATTGATATGGATAATTTTTCAGCCCCACAAAAAACAAATCGCGGGGTTAAGCCTTTTCGCGTTGTCTTGAAGGCTCTGATTTTATTTATCAGTTTCAATCTTATATTGACGGCGTTTCCGGATTTAAGTGACTTTATATTTAGGCAATCCCTGCCAAGGCTGCATAAATTTCCAATGGATGTAGTTTATTACAATTCCCATAACAAGAATGGGTTTGGGGTGGAGAATGTGTTTGATGTTCATGTCCTATTTAATACTCACATCATTTCTTACGAAAAGAAACCCAGCTATCAATATCGAGTCGTCTTTATCGGCGATTCGACGGTTCGAGATGGTACGATTTATCCAGTTGTCGATCAGCAAGGATGCGGTGAAAAAGTTTTGCATGGGTACGATTTGGGCTATTACGGCACCTCGGCGACGAAAGATTTGCTGATTCTCCAAGAGGCAATGCGATATTCTCCCGATCTGATCGTGTGGTCGGTCACATCGACAACTTTTTCGAATGAACCTAACGGGTTCGCAATCGCCAATTCTGCCAATCTGGTTAAATTGATCAATACTTATAACCTTTCGCTGCCAGCCGATACGTCTTTGACAAATGGCAGATCAATTTTTAATGGAGGCAATGAAATTCGTCTTCAGACCCGCTTGGCGATTAATTACGGAATTCTTTTTCCGGCGTTTGGAAGTTCACGAAAAGTAATTAAAATTGGTATTATTGGTCGTGCGGCTAACAATGCGGAAAGCCAAGAAACTCTCCCGGGAAGCGGGGATTATCTATTTTCAGCATTGACCGTTGCTCCGAAGATCGCCGGCGATATTCCGTTTATATTTATTAATGAGCCCAGACCTAATTCAGTGGTTACTCAACCAGATTATCTTCAGTATCGGCAAGAAATACTAAGCTTGAGTCGGGAACGACATTGGAATTTCTTGGATCTTTGGAATTTGATTCCTGACAACGGTTTCTTGGATACGATCCACAGAAATGCCACTGGTGAGTATTTATTTAACAAGATAGTCATCCAAGCTATTTTGGGGGTTGCCTGTGGTCAGAAGTAAATATCCGAAATTTTATTTGCGAGGCGCTCAATGACGATTCTTCAAATCTCAATTCTAGCTGTTGTTGCGTTGGTTCTTGGCCGCTTGCCGAGGGGCCGTCAATTAGCTTTGCTGACAGTTAGCGCGTTTGTTGTATTTTGGCTTCAACCCACGGAACCGTTTGTAAGCCTAGTATTTTGGCTTCCCGTTGCGACTCTGGCGATTACAGTCTTGGCATGGGCATTGACCTCCGCACCCGAAATGCGCGGCTGGAAACAGAACTGGTCTGCCTTCGCGATTCTGATGGGCGTCGCTTTGTTGATCGACTTGAACCGCTACTTTAATTTAACTCAGGTTTATATCGCCTCTACGCCGAAATTATCTTTGACGCTTATTATGTTGATTGTAATTGCGGCCGCGACTCTTTTATTGACGCAGTGGCAAAGGTCTCATCGAGTGTTGCAAATCATTGCCTTCATTGCGATCATTTTGATCTTTATCTTTTTGAAGGTGCCTCAGCTGACCACTCTTGCGCTGACTTATCTTTCTTCGACTCATGGGCAAAACCCAAACACGGCTGGCATTGCTCTAAGCTGGCTTGGTTTTTCCTATTTAGCTTTTCGCCTGATGCATACTATTCGTGACCGGCAATCGGGACGTTTGCCCGCGGTAACTTTGGCGGAGTATGTTAACTATGTGATTTTCTTTCCGGCATTCACAGCCGGCCCAATTGACCGGCTCGAACGATTCGTCAAGGAATTACGGACTCCGCTTCCGATGGCCGATGAAGACTGGATCGACGCGGGGACGCGGCTCTTTGTCGGTCTCTTTAAAAAATTTGTCGTGGCTGATTTGTTAGCAGTCATCTCCATCAGCGATGTGCTGGTTCCGCAAGTCAAAGGTGCGGGCTGGCTATGGCTCTTTCTTTACGCGTATTCTTTTCGAATCTATTTTGATTTTAGCGGATATACCGACGTTGCGATCGGGCTGGGACGTTTGCTTGGATTCCGTTTGCCTGAAAATTTTGCCGCTCCTTATCTTAAACCAAACCTGACTCAGTTCTGGAATTCCTGGCACATGACGTTGACTCAGTGGTTTCGCTCCTATTTCTTCAATCCATTAACGCGTGCCTTGCGAAGTGGAAAGAGACTTTCTATCTGGATCATTATTTTTGTAACACAGATGGGCACCATGATCTTGATTGGCTTTTGGCACGGCGGAACTTTGAACTTTGTTTTGTGGGGTGCATGGCATGGCATAGGCTTGTTCATCCATAATCGCTGGAGCGAATTTATCCGTAATCGTTTGCC
>JBAUMB010000108.1:0-9379 GCA_049578465.1 Anaerolineales bacterium | reverse complement strand
CGAATGCCGATGGACGCCAGAAAGCTCACTTCGGATAAATCCACGATCACGCGGACTTTATCGCCTGAGCAATAGCCCGTAAATTTGGTTTCGATTTCGCCTGTGCCGACGATGTCCAACTTGCCGCTCAACTTGATCATACGGATTTCGTTATCCAATTTACTGAATTGCATTTCCATGTTTCACCTGATGTTTTGATCGGTCAAGTGATTATATTGACCTCAACTGAAATTGTTGTTAACAGCAGGTTATGGTTTTGTTAGCAGCGTTTTATGATATAGTATTTTCAACGGAGGTTCTTATGACCAAAGATAATTTACGTCAAATCGCTAATCTGTTGAGCGTGCTCCTTGCGTTGACAGTCAATATTCTGGCTACGGCATTGCCCCTGAATAATCAAACCACGGCCCAGATATCCGACCGCTTCAAAGTATTTTTTGTCCCGGCCGGATATGTCTTTGCCATTTGGGGCATCATCTACATCGGCTGGATTGCATTCACCGTCTATCAGTTTCTGCCTGCGCACAAGGAAAGTCCGCGCTTGCGCGGCTTGGGATATTTGTTTGCGTTGACCGGTGTCTTCAATGCGGCTTGGCTGTTCTGCTGGCAATATAATCATTTCACATTGAGCGTGATTGTCATGTTGATTCTGCTTGGCTTGCTGATTGCAAGTTATCTCAATCTGAACATTGGTCGCACTTCGGTCAGCACCGCCGAAAAATGGTGTGTGGATATTCCTCTCAGTGTTTATCTCGGCTGGATCAGTGTCGCCACCATCGCGAACATCTCGGAATGGTTATATTTTGTCCATTGGAATGGATTTGGGATTGATCCGCAGGCTTGGGCTGTCATTATGCTGATCGTTGCGAGTCTGCTTGGATTATTGATGGCGCTCACGCGTCGGGACAGCGGCTACCTGTTCGTGTTTGTTTGGGCTTTCGCTGGCATCGCCGTCAAGCAAACTGGCGCGCCATTGGTTGTTGATTCCGCTTGGGTCGCCGCGCTAGTCGCGTTGGCATTGGCAATCTATGCCATTGTTCAACGCAGACGGGCTTCAGTCTAATTAATTCTTGGAATAGATTAAAGACAATCAACTTCCGAAGTTTTGGCTTCGGAGGTTGATTATTATCTATTCTCTTTCTGGTTCAATATTTGCGCTAGCGCATTCTTGAACACTTCGTACGGTTGCGCGCCGACAATAGCATAACGATCATTGATCACATAAGTCGGCACACCGGTTACGCCGATCTGATAAGCTTCCTGAACTTGAGCTGCAACGTCTTCAGTATATTTTCCGCTTTCCACTTGGCTTTGCATTTCGCCCGCGTCCAAGCCGACTTCTTCCGCGGCGGAACGTAACACATCCCAATGGCTGATGTCTTCTCCGTCTGCATATACTTTGCGAAAGACGACGCGATGGAATTCGCTGGCTTTGCCATGCTCACGCGCATACCCAGTCGCTTCGTGCGCGAGGCGCGTGTTATAGATGCGTTTTGTAGATGTGAACTTCATTCCATACGAACTGGCGATTTGATTTAATCGCTCCTCTGAACCGCGGGATCGCGCCTGTCTAACATGATCCGGTAATTCCCGGCCCTCAGGCGGCGTATCCCAAAACAAATAGAACGGACGCCATTCCAATTCGATATCGTATTCAGCTTTGAGCTTCTCGACCACACCCTGGCCGACATAGCACCATGGTCATATATAGTCTGAAAAAATCGTCAGTTTGAATTTCATATAACTCTCTGATGGGCAAGATTAAAGAACTCTTACCCGCATTGTATCCCAAAAGGAATAGAATTCATTCCATAAACTTTCTTTAGATTGAGGAATATGTTGAAATCGAATCGTTCAAAATCAATTTTTCGCCCGATTATCACGGTTGGCTTAATCGCCGTGATTATAGTCGCTGTTGTCTTGATTCTTCGATCTGAGTCATCGCAGGTCCCGCCATTGAGCGCAACGCGTCTCGCCTCCGACCCGTCGCTGGGTTCGCCGTCCGCGAAAGTGACCATCATCGAGTACGGTGACTTCGGTTGTGTTACTTGCCGTGGCTGGGAGAAAGCCGGTGTCCTAAAACAAATCGTCGCCACATACGGCGATCGAGTTCATTTTGTGTGGAGGGATTATCCGATCATTACGGCTCAATCGCCGCAGGCAGCAGAAGCTGGTCAATGTGCTTTTGATCAAGGTAAGTTCTGGCAATATCACGACTTGCTATATTCCAAAGCGCCCGCGTTAAGTATTGATGATCTGAAATCCTATGCCATGCAGATTGATTTGAACACAACCGAGTTTGATCAATGTCTTGACTCGGGGCAGGATAAAGCGAAAGTGAATCAAAGTATGGCGGAAGCGCGCGGCTATGGTTTTATCGGAACCCCATCTTTTATTGTCAACGGACAAAAGGTAATCGGGCCTGCATCCTTCAATCAATTCAAATCTATGATTGATCCGATCCTCGCAGGCGGATAATTCACTCAATAAAAAAATGGATGGCATCTCATGCCATCCATTTTTGTGTTAGGCTAATTCGGCAGCCGTTCGACCCTTATGAGCGAGTAGTGTAAATACGTCTTCCAAAGTAGATTGAACCGTTTCGACGCTTTGAACGTTGATTCCTTTATCTAATAACTTTTTCGTGAGGCTGTCAACTGTCCAAACATCGGGATCGATAATGACGTGCGCCCGGTCGCCATGCAGACTAGCCTGTGCGACTCCATCCATGTCGCTCAATTCCTCAACGGTTTCAAGTAGAGGGTTAGCTTCCAAATCCCAAGCCGCGCCATGCAGATAAGCCGACTTGAGCGCGCTCGGTGTATCGAACGCCAACAGCTTACTGCGATACATAAAGCCCACGCGGTTACAATGCTCGGCTTCGTCCATATAATGGGTGGTGATAAAAACCGTCGTGCCCTCCGAAGCCATTTGATAGATCAGGTCCCAGAATATACGGCGCGCGACCGGGTCTACACCGGAGGTGGGTTCATCGAGGAACAGAAGCGGTGGTTTATGGATGATCGCACAACCGAGTGCCAGCCGCTGGCGCCATCCGCCCGAAAGTTCGGCCGTCAGCCGATTGGTTCGAGATTCCAATCCGGCCATCTTAATGATCTCTTCAATGCGCGCCTTTTCATTTTCCTTCGGAATATCATAAACGCCCGCATAAAACTCGATGTTTTCCATTACGGTCAAATCGTCATAGAGCGAAAATTTTTGCGACATATAACCGATATGCGGCTTGATGCCCTCAGGGTTCTGCACCACGTCAATACCCATGATCTTGGCAGTGCCTTCGGTGGGAGTCAATAATCCGCACAGCATTCGGATCGTGGTTGTTTTTCCACTTCCATTCGGACCGAGATAACCGATAACTTCTCCGGGCTGCACTGTAAAATTTACGTGATCCACAGCGGTAAAACTTCCGAAACGTTTGGTCAATCCCTGCACATCGAGCGGAATGATTTCAGTTGCCATTAGTTACGCTCTCCGTTTCAAGCAGGTTGATGAATACATCCTCCAGCGTTGGAACCACTGTATGAAGATGATGCAGGGTGATTCCGGCGGCGGCCAACTTTTGTGGGATGCGGGTTAATGGGCCTTCGGCTGAACGGACGCGCAGATGCACGTACTCGCCGAAGGTGTGCACATCTTCCACATCAGGATCTTCAGCGGCGATTTGACGTGCGGCCATTTGTTGTACCGCGGCCAACTCAAGAACGCGTCCATTGAGGCTGGCCATCAAGTCGCGCGGTGCGCCTTGGGTTAGTGCCCGGCCATGATCCATAAAGATAACACGATTGAAGCGCATGGCTTCATCCATGTATGGAGTGCTGACCAATACGGCCGAGCCTTCGCGCAGCAACGCAATCAGTAAATGCCAGAATTCCTGACGGGCGACCGGATCCACACCGCCTGTCGGTTCATCCAGCAAAAGAACTTTGGGTCGATGCACCAATGCGCAAGCCAGTCCAAGTTTTTTCTGCATTCCGCCGGAAAGCGCCGCGGCCGGGCGATTGGCGAATTCTTCAAGACCAGCGAAGCGCAACAAATCCTTCGAACGCTGTTTGCGATCATCACTCGACATGTCGAATACTTCGGCAAAAAAATCCAAGTTCTCTTGAACGGTCAAATCGCCGTATAGGCTGAAGCGCTGTGCGAGATAACCGATTTCTTCGCGAGCCTTTTCAACCTGCGCCGGAATGTTGTATCCGGCCACGCGAATCATGCCGCTGTTTTGTCGAAGCGCGCCACACAGCAGACGCATCGTTGTGGTCTTGCCAGCGCCATCCGGCCCGACCAAGCCGACCATTTCTCCGGCGCGGACTTGTAGATCAAGTCCGTCGACTGCGCGCAAGCTGCCGAAGGTTCGAACTAAATTTTCTGTTTCAAGCAGAAGTTCGGATTCCATTTTTATTGAAAAGTGACATCGGCGGGCATGCCGGGCTTGAGCTGGCCTTGCGGATCGCTCACCGTCAGCTTGATCGCATATACGGTGGAACTGCGTCCTTCTACCGTCTGCACATTGCGCGGCGTGAACTCAGCTTGATCGGAAATATAACTCACCTTGGCATTGAATGTTTCACCGGGGAACGAGTCGACTTTCATGGTGGCAGGCAATCCCAAGCTGATCTTCCCATACAAATCTTCTGGGATGTAAACCGTGATGGTTAGATGGCTGATGTCTGCCATGGTCAACGCATCGGCTCCCGGCTGGACATATTCGCCGGGTTCCACGTTGCGAGTGAGGATAATGCCATCCATGGGGGAAACCATCGTTAGCTTGGTAATTTGAGTATTGAGCAAATCCACATTGCTTTGAGCCTGTTGAATGGCATTGTGTGCCTGATCGTCAGCAGCTTTTGCCTGATTGAGCGCGGCTTGTGCCGTGGAGACCGCGGGGGACATACTGCCGGTCTGAACGTAACTGACGTAATTCATGGCTGTGTTGTAGCGTTCCTGTTCCAAGCTGACATCGGCGCGCGCTTTCAAAACATCACTTGCACCCTGTGATGTCAAGGCGCTGTTATAAGCATTCTCTGCATCTTTGAGATTCGACTTGGCATCATTAAAAAGATCTTGCGAATAATTCTTGATGTTCTGATCAATGTTACTGGTGTTAATTAGATAATCAGAAGAGTTCTGTTTGGCGATAGGCTGGTTTTGCTGTTTTGCTAATTGGTATAGCCCAAAACGAGTCAACTGGTCAATGTTCGTGCCGTTCTGAACGCGATTGTTCAAGTCATTAGCTACGTTATAGCTGGCTTCCGCATTGACGAGATTGGTCTCCATTTGCACAAAGCCGCTGCCGGCGGCGGAGGTCTCGATGGAGGTGAGATTGGTCTGAGCATCGGTCAAGGCTTTTTGCGCGGCATCTACCTCGGCTTGGGCGGCACTCATCTGTTCTGCCTGAGTGTAATACCACAGTGGCAGGTTGAAATCCGAAGGCCGATTGGTCAACCACTGAGAATTAACTGTATTATCCGTTATTAGCGATGCGTTCAGAGCCAGATTATATTGGTTCTGGGCGGAAGCCAGAGCAGCGTCTGCGGTGGCCGCGACTGATTGGGCCTCTGTGAGACCTGCGACGGCTTGTTGTTTCTGTGCCTGAAGCAGGGTGTCGTCCAAATGCATCAGCGCATCACCGGTCTTGACGGTCTGGCCTTCATCGACCAGCACATCTTTGACTTTACCTGCCAGCTCAGGGGCAACGTTTACATCGGTCGCTTCGATGGTGCCTGAAGCTGTGAGTTGGGAAGCCGCATTATTTTGACTCCATTGTTGATAAGCGAAATAACCAATCGCTGCGACTGCCAATATGATCACAATGATGATCACGGGAGAGGGTCTTCTTGATTGCATAACTTATACTCCTTATTGTATATATTTTTTCTTAATCCAGATTCTTACGGAAACGCCACATCGCAAGTCCAAGCAAGGCGATAGCGAAAGCACTTAAAGCTAGGGTTTGAGGAATGATCAAACTTAGACCAACGCCTTTGATGACTACTGCGCGCATGATGTAGATGAAATAGGTTGTGGGTAATAGATCGCCGACAAACTGAAGAAATACGGGCAAAGAAGCGATTGGGAAAATGTAACCCGAAAGCATCATCGCTGGCAGCATTAATGGCATGACCATCAATTGGGCTTGCTGTTGGGTGCGGGCCATGGTTGAGATCACTAGTCCATAGCCGAGCGTGGGCAAGAGATAAAGGCCCGTCATAGCAAAGAGCAGTATTAAACTACCTCGAATGGGAACGCCGAATACCAGTGTTCCTAATACCAAAATCAAAAGGGTGTCCGCAAAAGAAACCAAAATGTACGGTGTGATTTTTGCAAGGATCAGTTCCCAGGATCGAATCGGGGTGACGATCAGTTGCTCCATTGTTCCCCGCTCGCGCTCCCGGACGATGGCGAGCGCCGTCAGGCTGGTTGCCGTCTGAAAAAGAATCAGGGCAATTAATCCGGGCACAATACTATAAGCTCCAAGCAAATCCGGATTGTAAAGCACGTTTGTGCGTACATCCACAGGATTCGAGCCGCCTCCAGATCCGCCTTCAAGAGACAGTTGCTGGGCTTGGATGCTCACACCATGAGCTTGGCCTGCCAACTCAGCCGCGGAAAGAGCTGCGCTGGCAACGGTTGGATCAGAACCGTCTATCAGAACCAACGCTTGCGAACCCTTTCCAGAGGTCAGATCCTCGCCGAAGTTTGGCGGAATGACAATTCCAACTTTAGCCTCCCCGCCGCCAATTAAATTATTAACATCGGCCTGGCTGTAAACCGAGTAATTGAAAGAAAAATAACCGGTTGATTGGAATGAGTCGAGTAAATTGCGACTGGCCTGGCTGTTATCCTGATCAAAGATCACCGTTGGAATATTTTTTATATCGGTGGTGTTGGCATAACCCAATAAAACCAACTGCAGGATCGGCATAATGAAAATAAATATCAAGGTGCGCGGATCCCGGATCATGTGAGTCAATTCTTTTTTTATCAATGCTCTAAATCGTCTCATGTGATTTACTCCTTTTGTAAATCGTGAATAGAAGTATAAGATTCAATCGTGAATTGGATGTGAAGATGGAAAGAAGAAGATGCGGGGAGCAACGCTTTGTCTTTATATTCCAATATACACGAAAGGAAAAGCTCTAACTTTCTTCCTGTAATTTATTTAATAATTTACTCATCAGACGCAACAATTGATCTTGTTCTTCCGATGAAAATTTTTCCATTAAGTGCGCGATGCGCTTCTTGTTAAAGTCCATGGCGGTTTGGAAGAATTGTTCGCCGTTCTTGGTCATCTTTACAAGCACCACGCGGCGATCCTTCGAATCATGAGTGCGTTCCAAGAATTTACCGCGCACCAGCCAATCCACAATACGGGTAGCGGAACTCAAAGGGACTTTGAGTGCGGCGCTTAATTCACCCATCGTTAGCGGGGTTTGGGATTGCGCCAAAATGATAAAAACCCGCAGCAAAAAAGTATGATCCTCCGAATTGCCCGATCCTCTCAATTCTTCCATTTGCTGTTTGAAACGAACGATGTGCTCGGGCATAATTAAGTTGGGCCGTAAACGAATAAAGTTCTGCACCAGATCAATAAATTGTCCGGCGACCAGTTCAGTGTGCGGTTGTGAATTTACTTTCATATTGATATATTTCCAGAACGGAAGTATTTTACCGTTATTTCGAGATTTGTCAAGGTGAAACCGGCAAAGACTCACTCCGATTTCATAATTGCAAGCTTCGGCCTTTATGGATCGCTTTGACGGCGGCGATAATATTGTGCTTTATTGTCGTACATGGAGTTATCAGCTATGCTCACGACTTTTTCGAGGGGAATTCCGCGCTGGGTCGTGGCAACGCCCGCGGAAAGACTTAGTTCAGGGTCTCGATAGAATTTGTTGTTGACCGTCACGAGGGATCGGATGCGTTCCATCATCTCATTTGCTGAATGAGCATCGGCATCGGGCATGATGATGACAAACTCATCGCCTCCGATGCGGGCCGGGAGATGGGATTCGTCCAAACTGGCTTTGATAACTTCGGCGGCGCGGCGAATTAAATTATCCCCAGCTTGATGGCCGAGATTGTCATTTGCAGATTTCAAGCCGTTGAGGTCTATCACCATAACGCTGATGGGCTCGCGGCGGTTGATCTCCAACCGTCTCAACGTCTCATCGAAATAAGCGCGGTTATATAATCCGGTCATCACATCGTGGGTGCCGAGGTAACGCAGATAATCCTCCGCTTTTTTGCGCGCCGTAATATCCTGGATGGCGACCATGACCCAGCCAAAATCTTGTTCGTGACCCGGCATCACGCGAAAATCAAGATGGATTTGCATTGGCTCGCCATTCAACGAATAGTTGACACTCTCGCGTTCATAGGCCAGCTTGTTATTCCACAAGTCGATCAGTTCTTGGGCGAAATATTCGCTCATATTATCTCGGAATATTTTTTCAGTGTTAGAAATTAATTGTTCCTTGGTATTCGCCCCGAACATTTGCAGGGTCTTCTGATTCACATTCAGCACTTTGATCAGCTTAGCGCATTGTAAAACGATCTCAGGATGTTCTTGAATATATTCCTGAAAATTAATGACTCCCTGTGTTCTCAACCCATCAAAAAGTTTCTTAAGGTCGCTGTAGTCTTCTTCCCACAAAGAAATCGGTGAGGCTTCGAACATATCGTGGAAACGCGCTTGGCTTGATTCCAATGCGCGTTCCGCTTGCTTTCTCGCCGTGATGTTTTCGATGGTGACAAGAATATGCTCCCATGAATTTTCAGATCCGGGCAAGACGCGCCAATGCAAAAGGATGTCGAGCGGTTCATCCGCCAATGTATAATTTATGCCTTCCCCGGACCATTCCAAATCCCCGTTCCAAAGCGCGGCCAATTCACTTCGAAAGTGAATCCGCATTTCGTCGCGGAAGATGCGATGGAGATTGGTCAGCAGTTCCTCCTTTGACCGGGCTCCAAACATCTTCATTGTTTCCAGATTGATATTGATTACTTTAATCGTTTGCATGCAAGCATCAATATCTTCTGGGTTTTCGCTAATGTAACGAGCGAAGTCAGTCACGCCGCGAGAGCGCAGGTCTTTAAAGAAATGCTTGATGCCGCTGTAATCTTCTTCCCATAAAGAAATTGGCGCATATTGAAATAGCATGTAAAAATGATCCTCGTCTCTATTGGACATGGTTGACTCCTGATCCTGAGTGAACTGATTATACAAATATATGGCGGCAATTGTGAATGATTTTATTGTAGAGAAAATTTGAAGCGTGCCCATAATAAAGCAAACTCCGAAGTGGCCCACTTCGGAGTTTGCTTTATTGATATAGCTTTAATTTATTGGTTTATGGAA
>JBAUMB010000107.1:0-16114 GCA_049578465.1 Anaerolineales bacterium | reverse complement strand
GGGTATGGAGCGGTACAAACGGAAAAAGCAAAAGTCTTTCAAGCCATGCGTCCCTTACATCCAAACGATATAGTGCGCGGTCAATACGAGGGATATCGAAATGAACCGGATGTGGCAAAGGATTCCGATGTTGAAACTTATTGCGCCGTGCGCCTCTTCATCGACTCGTGGCGCTGGGAGGGAGTACCTTGGTATTTGCGTTCTGGCAAATACATGGCACAGACCGCCGATGAAGTATTAGTGGAACTAAAGTTGCCCCCACAGAGACTCTTCGATGACTCGCATCCGGCCGTGGGTCGTGCAAATTACATACGCTTCCGCATCTCTCCGAATTCTGTGATCGCGCTGGCCGCGCGCATCAAACGTTCTGGAAAAGAATTTGTGGGCGATCAAGAAGAACTCTATCTGACTGAAGAACAACCGAATGAGGAAACACCCTACGAACGGCTTTTAGGCGATGCCATGTCCGGTGATGGAGCGCTCTTTACGCGTGAGGATGCAGTCGAAGCCGCGTGGGCAGTCGTTGATCCGGTGCTCAAGAATCATCCGAAGGCGTATCCATATCCACGCGGCATTTGGGGACCGAAAGAAGCGGATGCGCTCATTGCAAAGGACGGCGGTTGGCATAATCCTGCACCAGAGCAGATCAAAGAGTAAATGTTCTTTATAAATCGAGTCGAATTTTTATAAGTAGTTAGAGAGGTGTTTTATGATAGGCGAACAAGTTGCTCCCGGTGCGCCGGGAATCCCGCCGCGTTGGACATCCAGCGCGAAGACTGGCGTGGGAACGGCATTGAATCATTCCAGCCGCGTCTGGTTTACGCTCAGTCACGGCATCTTCGATGAACTCTATTATCCGCGCGTGGATCAGGCATGCACGCGTGACATGGGCATGATCGTCACCGATGGGCAAGACTTTTTCTCCGAGGAGAAACGCCAAACTCATCAACGAGTGGAAATGTTATCAGATGGTGTCCCCGCTTATAAGCTCACAAACACATGCCTTGACGGACGTTATCGCATCGAAAAGGAAATCGTCACCGATCCGCACCGCGATGTGGTTTTACAACAAACAAAATTCACGCCGCTCAAAGGAAGTCTCGAAGATTATCACCTCTATGTTTTGCTCTCACCGCATCTTGGAAACGAAGGCGCGAACAATACGGGCTGGCTCGGCGACTACAAGGGCGTTCCCATGCTATTCGCTCAACGGGAAAGTATTTGTTTAGCGTTGGCTTGTTCCGCTCCCTGGCTGAAATGTTCTGTTGGCTTTGTCGGAGTCTCGGACGGCTGGCAAGATTTGAGTCAACATAAGCAATTGCTTTGGAGTTATCCCCGTGCTGAAAACGGCAATGTTGCTCTTACAGCTGAAATAGATTTAACCGGCTCAAAAGGAAACTTCACGCTTGCCTTGGGATTCGGTCTCACTCCATCCGAAGCGGGGCAACGCGCTTTGGCGAGTCTATTGGATGGCTTTGAATCGGCTCGATCCATTTATATCCGCGAATGGCAAAATTGGCTGAGCATGCTAACACCACTAACTTTGAAAGATGCCGACAAAGAAATGGGTAACCTTTATAAAATCAGCGCGGCAGTGATGCGGACACACGAATCAAAACGATTCCCTGGTGGATTGATCGCCAGCCTTTCGATTCCCTGGGGATTCGCCAAAAGTGATGACGATCTCGGCGGTTATCATTTATCGTGGCCGCGCGATCTGGTTGAATCGGCTGGGGGTTTGCTTGCCGTTGGCGCTCACGCCGATGCGCGCCGCGTTCTGTATTATTTGCAAGTGACACAGGAAGGCGATGGTCACTGGCCTCAGAATATGTGGCTGGATGGCAGTTCCTATTGGGGCGGCATTCAAATGGATGAAACTGCGTTTCCGATTCTATTGGTTGATCTCGCACGCCGCGAGAACGCGCTTGGCAAAGATGATTTGACTCGTTTATGGCTCATGGTTCGGAAAGCCGCCAGTTTTTTGGTTTGCAATGGACCGGTGACGCAGCAGGATCGTTGGGAGGAAGATCCGGGTTATTCTCCATTTACACTCGCCGCGGAAATCGCGGCCTTATTGGTCGCGGCAGAACTTGCCGATCTCAACAAAGAACCTGCAGCCGCATCATATCTTCGGGAAACTGCTGACGCGTGGAACGATAACATCGAGCGCTGGATTTATGTTTCTGGAACGGACCTCGCGAATCAAATCGGTGTGGACGGATATTACGTTCGCGTCGCTCCGCCCGAAGTAGCGGACTCCGCTTCGCCCGCGGGCGGATTCGTCCCGATCAAGAATCGGCCGCCCAGTCAAAGCCTTGAACTTTCATCGCAGATCATCAGCCCGGACGCGTTGGCGTTGGTTCGCTTTGGACTTCGCGCTGCAGATGATCCGCGCATTGTCAACACGGTTAGAGTGATTGATGCATTATTGAAAACTGATACTCCCAACGGTCCAATATGGCATCGTTATAATGACGATGGCTACGGCGAACATGAAGATGGCAGTCCATTCGATGGAACAGGGATGGGACGCGCTTGGCCCTTGCTGGCTGGCGAACGCGCTCATTATGAATTAGCCGCCGGACATCAAGCCAATGCGATGAAATTTCTTAATGCCTTTGAATCATTTGCTAATGAAGGCGGTTTGTTGCCCGAGCAAGTCTGGGACTCGCCTGATATTGCTGAGAAGGAGCTTTTCTTTGGTAAGCCATCTGGCTCGGCTATGCCCTTGGTCTGGGCGCATGCTGAATATGTAAAGCTACTTCGATCCCTGCACGAAGACCATGTTTTTGACATGCCCTCACAAACGGTGCAGCGTTATATCACATCGAAATCGGTTTCACCGTATGCTCTGTGGCGTTTCAACCATAAGATTCGTATAATGCAAAAAGGGATGATTTTACGCGTTGAAGCAATGACTGAAGGCGTAGTGCATTGGAGCACGGATCATTGGTCAACCGTCAAAGATACTAGGATGAACGATAGTCATTTCGGCATGTATTATGTAGATTTGCCAACTCAGAGGCTTTCAAGTGGAGATGAGGTTCAATTTACTTTTTATTGGTCCCAAAGCAACCGTTGGGAAGGAATCAACTTTGATGTGCAAGTATCAGAAAGTTGATTCGAAATGCAATATCTTCTATTCGGTCAAATTCTCTAGCGATAAATTGACCCGCCCCAATGACAATGATACTTTTTATGATAGCTCAGACCGCATATTCGAGGACAGCTGCTAGACTTGAGAATTTACTGCAAATGCAGATTGTCCATATGGGAATATATGGACAATCATTATACGGTGCCCGATTGTGCTTAATAAAAAAGGCCCCAAATTTTAGTGCTTTTCGATGAAAAGCACTTGGTTAAAGCGTGCTCAGCTGGATTAGAACCAAAGGCCGAATGATTATGAGTCGACTGGCCAACCACTGAGCCACGCGCCCCAAGCATTAGCGGTTAGCACCTGTTGTTCGCGTAATTGCTAATCGCTAAATTGAGCGGGAGACGGGATTCGAATCGCGGTACGGCCTCAGAACCTGTGAGACACAAGGTACGATATTCAGCCGTATAATTCCTAGTAACCCGCTCGAAGATGCTCTCATGTGAATTTTGGGAAGGGAATAATAGGAATAACGCATTATGAAGACATACTCTGAAATCCCGTTTCGCATCTGCTTTGGTGTTCTCTGGCTGCTCTATTTCGGAATCCGTATTTATTTCCAAGCGAAGGTCACTGGCAAGAGAGTCATCCTCCGCACCAATGAGAAACAGGAATCTCTCTTCTTTCGCATATCTGCACTCGCATATCTTTTACTACCTATCTACTGCTTGACCCCCTGGCTCGACTTCGCCCACTTTCCTCTTCCAAACTTCCTGCGCTGGGTAGGCAGTATCCTCACTTGCATTGGTATTGCTCTCTTTGGTTGGTCTCACTATGTTCTCGGAGCCAATTGGACTGCTGTTTTAGCTTTATCGAAAGAACATGAATTGGTCACTGATGGACCATACCGGTATGTACGGCACCCGATGTACAGCGCCTTTTTCACGGTCGGCTTAGGTTTCCTTTTGCTATCAGCGAATTGGATAGTCGGGCTACTCTACCTGGAAACACTTATGTTGATGTATGCATTTCGGGTTTCAAAAGAAGAAGAGATGATGATCAGCCGATTTGGAGAAACCTACCGTCAATACATGCAGAAAACAGGACGAATATTTCCGCGCCTCAAAGCTTGACTTTAATAAGTATGATGGGCAATACAGTCAAAAGCGAGCTAACACCGGCTCTGACACGAAACATACACGGCATTGAAGATTCCTCACCTTAAAGAATATCACTCAAAGTGTTACAGTTTCTCAAACCACTTTGTTACCCGCTTTTAGGCTTAGCAAAATTTTGAATCACAGAGAGCGAAACAATCATAACTTACTGCGATGTATTAGCTAGCATAACTAAAGTATTTAGCTATACGTTTGCCGGCGGTTTGCCTTGACTAATTAGTATTGCCTCTCCTCTCAATTTGCTGATGAACTGTTCAGAAGTCACAAATCTCGATAAAATCGGATATAATCTGATTCATGCAACCGATACCTTTCACGTTCCCCGGTTTATCGAAACCTCTTTCAACTTGACGTTTTCTGTTGCATCTACATATACATTCCCTATACAGAAACAGTCACTTTGAAAAAAGTGGCTGTTTTTATTTTGGATGGAAACGATCGAGCGTTCCGTGTTTTTTGGAACATATCGAAACTCACTAAGGAATTACTATGGATATGATTACAGGAAAAACTCTAAAACTTAATGGCTGGCCCGATGGAAAAATTATTGGGTTGGCAAAGAAGGCCGCGGAAGAAGAGCTTATGAAAACAGAAGCCGATCGCGAGTCTGTTTTGGCGCGGCTTGACGAAGTCCGAAAGAATCCCGGTGCTTTTTTAGCCGATCCGGTTATGGCCGAGTTGGCGCGTGAGTGCATCCGGCTCGAACATAAGGACGATCCGCAACCGAGTGATTTGCGCCCTGAGCCTTTGCCTTTCCCAATTTGGGGGCGCGAGAACATTGATGATGAGTCAGTAGCGCAAATGAATAATGCCATGCGTCTGCCGATCACCGTCGCGGGTGCGCTGATGCCAGATGCGCATGTAGGCTATGGTCTCCCTATCGGTGGGGTACTGGCAACTGAGAACGCGGTCATCCCTTACGCAGTGGGCGTGGATATTGCTTGCCGCATGAGACTTTCTTTATATCCAGTTTCGCCGCATTTGCTCGGGCAGAAAAAAGGTCTGTTTGAGGAATCGCTCTGGAATGAAACTGCCTTTGGAATGGGTGTGGAATGGAAAGGAGCGCGCCGCGCTGAACATGCTGTGTTGGATAATGCATCATGGAAAGCAACGCCTTTACTTAAGACATTGCAGGATAGTGCTGCACGCCAACTTGGAACGAGTGGTACAGGCAATCACTTTGTGGAATGGGGTTCATTCCGATTGGATGAGCCATTGCTGGGTTTAGAGCCCGGGCAATATCTTGCGCTTTTATCGCACAGCGGTTCGCGCGGCGTGGGGGCACGCATCGCAGAACGTTATAGCAAACTGGCTGTAGAACTGCACCCTGAATTGGATAAAAGCGTCAAGCGACTAGCATGGCTTTCATTGGATTCAGAAGCAGGCTTGGAATACTGGCTTGCCATGGAACTTGCCGGAGATTTTGCGTCGGCTTGCCATTACATTATCCACCAGCGCGTGGCAAGAGCCATGGGCTTGAAGGAGGCTGCAGTAGTTGAGAATCATCACAACTTTGCATGGCGAGAAACTTTGTCGGATGGAAGAAAAGTGATCGTACACCGAAAAGGTGCGACACCCGCGGGCGTGGGCGTGTTGGGGGTTATTCCCGGTTCGATGGGAGACGCCGGTTACGTGGTGTGCGGCAAAGGGACGGCTGAGGCGCTTACATCTGCTTCGCATGGCGCTGGACGCCGCATGAGCCGCACAGTCGCGTTGAACTCCATTAGCAAATCGGAGCGCGATGAATATCTCAAGCAAAGGAATATTACGTTGTTAGGCGGCGGCACAGATGAATCCCCGCAGGCTTACAAGGACATTGAAAGTGTCATTGCAGCGCAAGCTGATCTGGTGGAAGTGCTAGGCAAGTTCACGCCCCGGATTGTGAGAATGGCAGAACAAGCTGGAGAGTTTTGATTGCATCCCCTCAATCCAACATGGATTGAGGGGAGAAGTATTAAATAAGGAGGTGGTTTCTAAACAACACGTAAATACTCCAAAGATGATTAAGCAAAGTCATTAGATGCTGATAAGGGATATTCGCCTTCTTAATTACCCTTGCCGTGGCCACTTCAGTCATCCGACCTGACTCTTGATGTAAAACAATATTTATTGATTGGGGCAACAGATTTGAACGGCAACTACCTAATCCAGAGTTTTACAAAAGCCCGTCTATGGTTTATATACAATGAAAAAACGGGCATAGCGTCACAAAAATGGGGCAAAAACAGTTTCTTCCGTAAATAGTTTCTATAGCATAGTATAGCAATTGCACCCGAATTGCACCCAAAACAGGACAGGCGACTCTGAACTTTATTGATCCGTTATCTACTTATCGTGCCTCCATCGATAGGTTATTTCATCGCGCATTCATTTCCTATCATCGAAGACCACGGGTGCTTCCCGGGATATAGTGATTCATTCCCAATAGAATTCATTTTTGGTGTGACTTGGAAGCTGATTCGATTCCATTCCCTACCCTTGAAGTACAAAAGGGCTTACGCGGGACATATTGATTCAAACTCGGTTTCGCCTTCTGCGACGCCGACCGCAAGTGGCTCGTTCCATTCCCTAACGCGGGACAAAGTCCCTGTGCTCTTCAGGGATATAGATTCAAACGACAAGGATAACGCCGGAACGTTTTCTATTTGGAGTTTTCCATTCCCTAACGCGGGACATATAGATTCAAACTCTGTTTTTTTTATCTTACTTCATCACACTTCTGCTTATTTTATCACGTTCATACGCATGATTGTACCAACCTTGCGAACTCCGCAGACTTCAAACGAAAAATCGCTCGAGTAAGTTGCGTGCTTGGAGAGAATGTTCTTGAGCTTATTACCAATCACAAGAGCGGGGATCAAGGAAGCGGTAGTGGGTTGCTATCTGCGTCAAACAGTACTGTAATGGATTTACTACGCAATCTTGAAAGGGTGAAAGTGATGAGGAATGTATCCGTTTTTGTTCTTCAATCTGTCCTGATTTTATACCGGCAGGATTGCAATTGGATGAACAAGCTATGGGCAAGTGATGCTTAAGTTGTGAATTTGTATTCCGGTTGACAAAAGGCTCTTTTCGGATAAAATTCAATCTGCAAGCCGGCCGAAGTGGCGGAATTGGCAGACGCGCTAGGTTCAGGGCTTAGTGGGCGCAAGCTCGTGAGGGTTCAAGTCCCTCCTTCGGCACTGTGACTCATGACCCGCTGAAAGGCGGGTTTTTTGTTTTCCAAATAGAGTCTAGGTGATATAATTACGATATTCGGAGCGTGTACTTCATCTAATCAAAGACACGAAGTCAAAAACCAGCCTTCGTGTCTTTTTGTGCCTGATTGAAAAAATATGGATATCGGAAACGTTCAACAAGTAGATATTGACGCCCAAATGCGCACCGCGTACCTCGATTATGCGATGAGCGTGATCGTGGCGCGCGCCTTGCCCGATGCCCGCGACGGATTGAAGCCGGTTCATCGCCGCATTTTGTATGCCATGCAGGATATGGGGATCCGCGCCAATTCTTCGTATAAGAAATCAGCCCGTATTGTGGGCGAGGTGCTCGGTAAATATCATCCACACGGCGACGCGGCAGTTTATGAATCAATGGCCCGTATGGCGCAGGATTTCTCCATGCGTTATATGTTGGTGGATGGTCAGGGAAACTTCGGCTCGATTGATGGCGACGCGCCGGCGGCGATGCGTTATACCGAGGCTCGCCTCCATAAGTTGGCTGAAGAACTTCTTGCCGATATTGACAAAGATACCGTTGACTTCGGCCCCAACTTCGACGACTCGCTTGAAGAACCGCTTGTCTTACCTGCGCGCATTCCGAACCTTTTGATGAATGGCGCGTCGGGTATCGCGGTTGGTATGGCGACCAACATCCCGCCGCATAATTTACGCGAACTAGTCAATGCCATTAATTTCTTGATTGATAAATACGATGAGATGGATGACATCTCGGTCGAAGAATTGATGAAGTTCGTCACGGGCCCTGATTTTCCAACAGGCGGAATCATCGTTGGCCGCGAGGGAATCGAATCCGCTTATGGAACCGGACGCGGGCGCATCGTTGTACGCGGCGCGGCGCACATTGAAGAAGGCAAAAGCGGCAAGCACGAGATCATCATCACCGAGATTCCGTATCAGGTTAATAAAACGACTCTGATCGAACGTATTGCGGAACTGGTGCGCGAAGATAAGATCGATCAGATCGCTGATTTGCGCGACGAATCCGATCAGCGCGGCATGAGCATTTATATCGAACTTAAACGCGGCGCGCAGCCCAAGAAAGTTTTGAATCAGCTTTACAAGTTCACCGCGTTGCAATCCACGTTTGGCGTGCAGATGTTGGCGCTGGTGGATGGCGAGCCGCGCACTCTGCCGCTCAAGCGGGCTTTACAAATCTTCATCGAGCATCGTCAGACTGTTATTGTTCGGCGCTCAAACTTCGATTTGGCAAAAGCGCGAGCGCGTCTACATATTCTGGATGGTTATTTGCTGGCGCTTTCTAATCTTGACGCGGTCATCAAAACCATTCGCGAATCGCAAGATGCTGATATCGCCAAAACGAATTTGGTGAAACGCTTCAAACTGAGTGAACTTCAAGCGCAAGCCATTTTGGATATGCAATTGCGACGTCTCGCCGCGCTTGAACGCTGGAAGATCGAAGAAGAACATAAACAGGTTTCAGAGCAAGCCGCATATCTCGAAGACTTGCTGGCGCATCCGAAAAAAATCCTTGCATTGATCCAGACCGACCTTAAAGAAATCGCTGAGAAATATGGCGATGATCGCCGCACGCGCATTGCATCGGATGCGACCGAAGAACTCAGTGAAGCGGATCTTGTTCAAGACGAATCGGTATTGATCAGCCTCACCGAACGCGGATATGTGAAGCGCGTGGCTTCAGCCGCTTTCCGTTTGCAAGGACGCGGCGGACGCGGTGTGATGGGACACACCACCAAAGAGGAAGATGAAGTTGTGATGCTCATCCCAGCTCGCAGTCTCGACTCGATGCTGTTCTTCTCCGATAAAGGCAAAGTCTATAGTGAAAAAGTTTATCAAATCCCAGATGCAGATCGCGCCGCGAAGGGCATCCCGCTCGTCAATGTTTTAAGCCTCGATGCTGATGAACGCGTCACTGCCGCGATTGCGGTTTCGGATTTTTCCGCGCATGGATACTGTGTGCTTGCGACAGCGCGCGGCAAAGTCAAGCGTGTGGACATGGAAGAATTCGCTTCGGTCCGTCCTTCAGGTTTGATCGCGATGAATCTGGAAGATGGCGACACCCTCGGCTGGGCGCGCACAACCTCCGGCAAAGATGAAGTGATCTTCGTCACTGAACAAGGACACGCATTACGTTTTAGCGAAACGAAAATCCGCTCGATGGGAAGACAAGCCGCGGGTGTCAATGGCATTCGACTCGCCGATGGTGATCTGGTCACGAGCATGGATGTGGTTGATAAAGACGGTTCGCTTCTGATTGTGACCAAAGGCGGCTTTGGCAAACAAACTTTGTTAAAGAATTACACTCCGAAAGGACGTGCCACGCGCGGCATTTCCACGGTTGATCAAAAAGCGTTCGCTGAAATTGGCAAGATCGCTGCGGCGCGCGTCGTCCGCAATGATGATGAATTAACCATTATCACGGCCAATGGCGTGGTGCTGCGTCTAAAAGTTAAGGATGTCAAGCAATCGGGACGCGCCACCAAAGGCGTGCATTTGATCAAACCACAGGAAGGCGATTATGTCGCGTCTGTGGCGCGCATCTCATCCGAAGAATTGAAGCGCGCTGGCGCTCAACTTAATGGCGGCGAAGAAAAAGAAGACCAGCCTGCATTGATATAAAAAGAACTCGGAACTTTCAAAAGTTCCGAGTTCTTTTTGTCGTAAATATTTTTAGAACAAGCCAAATTTTCCGGTTACTACCAGGAACATAGCTCCCACCAGGCAGACCATCATCATCAAGATCACTGAAATGATAAAACGCTGCATTGGCGTCATTCCCAGAAATCGATTCGATCTCCGCGATGCGGCAGGATTGCTTCCTTCCGCCGATTGGAATTGAGCCTCTTCCTCATAAAACGGACTCGAGTTTGCCTGTTCACGCAGATTGTCAAACATAATTTATTCTCTCGACAATGATTCTATCACACAGATGGACGCAGGTGAATCTCGCCTATCTGGACTGTAAGGATTTTGTTATTCGCCTTCAAACGCAGACTTCCGTCAGATTCCAAACCGAGCAATTCGCCGATCAGGGGCGGCTCATTTTCTTTGATCAACTGGATTTCTTCATTTCGATAAGCCAACGACGATTCCCATGCTCTTATGAATTCATCACTTCCAAGTTTGGGGCGCCATTTTATCAGCGCAGATAAAATTTCTCGCAAGAATTCTGTGCGGTTAATTTCTTGACCCGATTCGGTTTCGATGCTGGTTGCGGGAAATAAGACCTGATCCGATGGCGGCACAGAGGCTGTCGCAACATTGACACCCATTCCTAAAACGAACGCCTCTACTTTTTCGCCAGTCCAAGCTGATTCAACTAAAATACCCGCGACCTTTTTACGATTAAGCAAAACATCATTGGACCATTTAATTTGAGCATGCAATCCAAGCTTCGAGATTGCATCGATCAGCGCCAATGCTCCCAAACCAGTAACACGAGTGGGATTTTTTATTTCACCGGGAGTGGGGCGCAGGATCAAACTAAAGGCGAGAGCTGTTTTGGGAGGTGTAAACCATTTCCGGCCGAGTCGGCCGCGCCCGTTGGTTTGTTCATCGGCAATAACAATGGAAAGATCAGTTGCGTTATGTGATCCCCATGCCAGCGCTTCATCGTTCGTCGAGCCGAGGCTTTCAAAAAAACGGAAGCCGCCCAGCGGGAGATCCCGAAGAGCGGCCCGAAGTTCGCGCTCGTTCATCTAATGGACGAAGTTCCACGGATTTTGATTGCCGCCGCCGTATCGCACCTCGAAATGCAAATGTGGGCCGGTGACGTTTCCGGTTGCACCGGATGCGGCGATTGCCTGTCCCGCATAAACTGGCTCACATACTTTGACATCGATCGCACTGAGGTGAGCGTATACCGTAGCGTAACCGCCGCCATTGTCAATTTCAATAAAATTGCCATAGCCATAATTATCAGCGTTGATGGTGCCCATGTATGCGGCGATGACTACTACACCATTGCCGGCTGCCACAACTGTATCGCCGACATGGGCAAGAATATCTATGCCCAAGTGAGTCGGCACAATATAATCGTAGCCGGAGAGAACGTGCGGCTCGCCCAATATCGGCCAGACCGAAACCGGACCAGAAGGTCCCGCGCCGCAACTTGCTGTGCCAACGTTGGATGTGCCTGTGCCCGCGCCAGTTGTGCCGCGCGAGATCGTTGGGATAAATTGAGTCCAATCAATCAGCGTACGTTGACCGCCGGGAACCATGATCACCGTGCCGGGCGTGATCTGCGGATTGGTTAAATCTAAATTATTGCCCGGCCAATTCAAGATGTCGTCCACTTTGGCTTTGAATTCGTCCGCCACCTTTTGAAGCGTATCGCCTTGTTGCCATGTATAAAGCAAGCCGTCGACCGGCGGGATGGTCAACGTCATGCCCGGTTTGAGATTTTCAGGATTGTCGTCGAGGCTGGCTTTGTTGCTATATAAAATGGTTTCGGGCTTGATGTTATATTGTTTTGCAATGGCAAACAACGAGTCGCCCATCAGAACTTGATATTGAACGACGCTGGTATTTGTTTGATCGGATATATTTGTTTTAAGTTCGAGCTGGCGTCCGATGGAGAAATTGGAGATGGTCGTGTTCGCCGCGGAGGTGGGCGATGCAAGCGATGGCTGACTCGCACCGGACGCAGCGGTCGGTTCGGGAATGGAAGCGGTCGCGGCGGAACCGATTTGAATCCACCAGAATCCAAATCCTACGAGAACCGCTACGATAAGCACGGTCACGCCCCATGAGATTAAGTTGAAGCGATTGTTTTTCAGGAATTCAGTGAGTTTTCTAAAAGTATTTTTCAGTTCCATTTTTTGAAATTACTATGCTTCCTCTGTCAACGTCTCAAGGAATTGTTGATTGTTCTTCGAGCGTTCGAGACGCTGTAAGATCGCTTCGGTCGCGACGGTTTGATCCATGCCTGCTCCGCCCGGAGGCGGCGAGATCATTTGCCCATACATGCGGCGCATCAACCAAACGCGTTGCATAATATCCGGACCAAGCAATAAATCTTCGCGGCGCGTGGATGAGCGTTCGATGTCCACGGCTGGGAAGATGCGGCGCTCTTGCAATTTGCGCGATAGAAGTAATTCCATATTTCCGGTGCCTTTGAATTCTTCATAGACTACATCATCCAAACGCGAACCGGTATCCACGAGGCAGGTTGCGATGATGGTCAACGAGCCGCCTTCTTCGATGTTGCGTGCCGCGCCGAAGAATCTTTTCGGTGGATACAAAGCAGAAGGATCCATGCCGCCGGAGAGCGTGCGCCCTGATGGGTTGACCACAAGGTTATATGCGCGCGCTAAGCGGGTGATCGAGTCCATTAAGATTACCACATGGCGGCCGATCTCCACCATTCTCTTAGCTCGGTCTAAGGCGATCTCTGCAGTGCGGACGTGCGATGTGACTGGCTCATCGAAAGTGGATGCAACCACTTCCGCATCCACGGAGCGATCCATATCGGTGACCTCTTCCGGGCGTTCGCCGATCAGTGCCACCATCAAATGCACATCGGGATATTTGGTTGAAATGGAATTTGCGATTTGTTTAAGAATAGTTGTTTTCCCCGCTTTGGGTGGTGAAACGATCAATCCGCGTTGGCCCCGTCCGATGGGAGTCACGAGATTGATCAAACGTGTCGCCAACGTGTCGTGATCAATTTCCAGGTCGAAGCGTTTATCGGGAAAGACTGGAGTCAGATCCTCAAAAACTTCACGACGGGTAGCTGATTCCGGGTCGATGCCGTTGACCGTTTCTACTTTTAACAATCCAAAATGTCTTTCAGATTCACGCGGCGGGCGAACTTGCCCGATCACCAAATCTCCCGAACGGAGATCATAACGGCGAAGCTGGGCTTGGGAGACGTACACATCCTGATCGCTGATGCGGTAGTTGGCCGCTCGCAGAAAGCCAATCCCTTCGCTCATGATCTCAAGGATTCCGCCGCGCAGTTCAATGCCGTCTTTCTGCGCCTCTGATTGACGGAGTTGGAGAATGAGCGATTCCTTTTTCAGCCGATTGAAGTTCGGCACGTTTAGTTCTTTGGCAAGCTTTCGTAGTTTTGCCAGCGGTTCATTTTCAAGCTCAAGTATTTTCATGTGAATTCAACGCCTTTTGAAATGAAATGGATATGAAGCCAGCGCCCCCGTAGGTGCGGGCCGATTCATGCTAGATTGGTTTGGGTGAATGGGTTTTCTTTCAAGATTGTTTATGGATTCGACTAGCCCAAGTGGACATGATAGTATGCATCAGATAGGTGGGTTGTCAACGATAGGGGAAGTTGATTGCATTATAGCACGCTCGTTCGATAGATGCAAGCGATTTTCCAAAAAACTTTCGCCTGATTTCCACATGCTATGTCGTTTTGCAATATTAATGCCTCTTAATTTAAACAATACATTTTCTACACCAGTGATCAGAATCCCTTGGTTATACTCACTGACCATTAGAAATAAGGAGAGATCAAGTGAAAAAGATTATTCCATTTACGATTGCGGGCATTCTTCTTTTGGTATTGACAGCCTGCGGCGCCTCTTCAAGTTCGTCCCAGACTAATTCATCAAGCGGATCGTCAGTGACGAATACGGATGTGCCCAGTTCATCGAGTCCAGCGCCGAGTATAGTTTTGTCAGTTTCATCGACTCCGGCACCGGCTGGTGTAGCACCATTGATCGGACCCTCTGGCTTGCAGCTCGCGGCCGGGATGCTAAAACTGGAAGGTACCTCCAATGCAGTGACTGCACAGGAAGCGACTCAGCTTTTGCCTTTATGGCAATCGTTACAGCAAATTCAAAGCTCGGTCACTCCGCAGGCAGGAACCCAAGGTACACCCGCTGCGCAGCCGAATCCGACAATGATGGCCTCGATAATGGCAATGAGGCAGCAGATGGCTACGCAAATCGTATTGATTCAGAATGCAATGCCGCCTGCCCAAATTCAGGCGATTACAGCTATGAATTTAAATATGCAGGATATATTTACAACCTTCCAACAAGCTGGGATCACATTGGGCAGACCCGGCCAGGGAGGTGGATTTAATGGAGGCATGTTTACACCTCCACAAGGCACTCCGGCCGCAGCAGGAACTCCCGGCGCTTATGGAGGATACGGCGGCTTTGGCGGAGGAACACCCCGAGCAGGCGGCGGTATGCGTATGGGAATGGGCAACTTCATACCGCCAAGTGTGGTGAACGGGATTGTCCAATTCCTGCAGACAAAAGCAGGCTCTTAATAAGAATATAATCATTTCAAGGTGTTGCATAACCTATGCAACACCTTGAAAAAATTTAAAGAATAACCGACTGAACTTCTGAAAATTTAAGATTGCAAAACAAGTTCGACCTGCTGATTATCAGATTGGATAGATAGACTAAGTTTCAATAAGAATTCTATTTTGTAAATCCCATAAGCGGCGGAATAAACCATTTTGAGTCAGTAACTCTTTTTGAGTTCCGCGCTCGATTATGCGGCTGTGATCTATTACCAAAACTTCATCTGCGTTTTCGAGACCAATTAAACGATGCGTAATGAGCAAAGAAGTTTTTCTTCGCATCAATGTAAATAATGTTTCCAATACTTGGCTTTCTGTCAAAGCGTCCAAGTTTGCAGTAGGCTCATCCAAAATCAAAATCGGTGCGGCTTTGATAATGGCGCGTGCGATCGCCAGTCGCTGACGTTCGCCTCCGCTCAAGCGCAATCCCTGCTCGCCAATTAATGTATCGTAGCCTTTGGGTAGTTCCATAATAAAGTCATGGATTTGCGCCGAGCGTGCCGCGGCTTCCACTTCTTGTCTCGTGACTCGTCGACGCGCCATTCGCAAATTTTCATAGACGGATGTGTTGAAGAAATAGGTGTTCTGCGAAAGGTAAGCGATTCGTTCGCGAACTTCATCCGGCGCGTACGCTTTGAGCGACTCTCCACCCAAACGGATTTCTCCCGACTCGTAATCCCAGAATCTGAGTAATAAATTTGCCAATGTACTTTTCCCTGCGCCGCTCGGTCCGACAATTGCAATAGAACTTCCAGGTTTGACATTGAAATTGATATGCTGAAGGGCAGGAGCAGATTGATTGGGATAGGTGAAGGATAAATCTACGATCTGTAATTCATGATTCGTAATTGGAAGATTTACTTTATTTGGTGATATTGGTTCGTCAACCGCTGGCTTTGTGTCCACCACTTCAAACAATCGCCGCGCGGCTTCGCGTGAACTGATCCACATTTGCGCCGCGAGCGGCAAAGGCGTGACGGTTTCAAACGATGACAATGTGATCAAAGCCAGCGCCGCAATTATCACGCCGTTAAGTCCTCCGGTAGTGATGAGCGGAATGCATAAAAATAAAACAACCCATAAAGCGAAATTACTCATGAATGCTGATAAGCCGGAATGAACGCCATTGATTCGTGCCAAGTGTTTCTGCGAATCGCCGTATGATTTTCCAGTCGAAGTTATTTTTGATAAGCGAACTTGAGCTTGACCGAAGGCGAGAATATCGGCAATGCCTTGAATGCCATCCACA
This sequence comes from Anaerolineales bacterium, assembly GCA_049578465.1. GTDB lineage: Bacteria > Chloroflexota > Anaerolineae > Anaerolineales > Villigracilaceae > Fen-1038. Next base: position 90 of record JBAUMB010000107.1, on the reverse strand, counting down.
ACTTGGATATTCAGATCCGCACGCTGAGTGACAACATCTAAACCGGGGCGCTGACTCATTGTCTGCGCCAGGATGGGGAGGATCAAGCCG
>JBAUMB010000106.1:0-23620 GCA_049578465.1 Anaerolineales bacterium | reverse complement strand
AGAAATATCATATTGATTTGATTGTCCCCGAGGTCCGCGAACGGATGGAAGAAACTGACCTGTTGAAATACGCCGGTCAATTCGATGGCGCGATTTGCGGCGATGATCGTTACACGGAACGCGTTTTGAAAGCATGCATGCCGCGTTTAAAAATCATTTCGAAGTGGGGAACTGGAATTGATTCGATTGATAGTGAAGCCGCGTCTCTACTCGGAATAAAAGTGGCGCGTACGCTCAATGCTTTTACCACTCCTGTTGCTGATACTGTCCTCGGCTACATGCTGGCTTTCGCGCGCCGTCAGCCGTGGATGGATAAAGAAATGAAAAGCGGAAAGTGGGAAAAGATTCCCGGCAAAGCCTTGAGCGAATATACACTGGGCGTGATCGGTGTGGGAAATATCGGCAAAGCCGTGACGCGCCGCGCCCGCGCGTTTGGAATGAAAGTATTTGGCAATGATATTGTTGATATTGATCACGTGTTTATCACGGAAACCGGAATCGAGATGACGAGTCTCGAATATCTATTATCTAATTCTGATTTTGTTTCCGTCAACTGCGATTTGAATCCAACCAGTCATCAATTGATCAATGCCAAAACATTGGCGCTGATGAAGCCCGAAGCGATTCTCATCAATACTGCGCGCGGACCTCTCGTTGAGGAGAAAGCTTTGATCGACGCACTGCAAGCCAAACGTCTCGCGGGAGCCGCACTGGATGTCTTTGAAGTTGAGCCGCTTCCGTTAAATAGTCCGCTCTTGAAGATGGATCGCGTCATGCTCGCGCCGCACAATTCCAATTCGAGTCCCGCCGCGTGGGAACGCGTGCATTGGAATACGATCCGAAATTTGCTGGATGGTTTGGGGATTCCATCCGATGGACTGATGAATGGAAAATAAAACTGTTTTGATCACCGGCGCGGCTGGCGGAATTGGACGCGCAACCGTTGCGCTCTTCGCTGAAAAAGATTGGCGTGTCATCGGCGTGGATCGAAACGCGTTTGGTGATGGCTTTCCGAAAAATGGACTCTTTATTCAATCCGATATTGCGCGACCTGAAGACATGCATGCCATCTTTGAGAAGGCTCATGCTTTCACTGATTCACTTAATGCATTGGTCAATAATGCTGCGCAACAAATTGCCAAGCCGTTAGTTGAGACCACTGTTGAAGAATGGGACGCAGTGATGGCATCCAATTTGCGTTCGGTATTTCTCAGTGCAAAGTTGGCGCATCCTTTGCTCAAAACTAATGGCGGAGCGATTGTAAATGTTTCATCCGTTCATGCGATTCAAACCTCGGCGAACATTGCCGCCTATGCCGCATCGAAAGGCGGACTGCTGGCTTTGACGCGCGCCATGGCAATTGAATTTGCGTCGGATAATATTCGCGTCAACGCGATTCTCCCCGGCGCAGTGGATACGCCGATGCTGCGCGCCGGTCTTGGGCGCGGACATGCGGGCCACGGTGAGATGCAGGAACGGCTGGATAATCTCGCGCGCAAAACGGTCAATGGGAGAATCGGTACACCCGAAGAAATTGCTCACGCAATTTATTTCCTCGCTGATAATGACCAATCATCTTTTATGACGGGACAGGCATTAGTGATTGATGGTGGCGCAACTGCGAGATTGAGTACGGAATGAAACAAACTCTCAATACCATTCTTCCATCCTCCATTCTACGAAGCGCAAAAAATACTTATGATGCTATTCGTCGTCTTCCACAACTCCCTGTTGCCTATTTGCATCCATGGCGGCGCGAGAGCATTCAACGCATCAAAGCGTTCAAGGATATTCACAAAGGCAAACGCGCCTTCATCATTGGAAATGGTCCAAGCCTCAAGCAAACGGATTTATCCAAAATCAAAAATGAATTCACATTTGGGATGAACCGCATCTATTTATTGTTTCCCGAATTAGGTTTTAGTACAACTTATTTTGTTTCTATCAATGATCTTGTGATCGAGCAATGCGCGGATGAAATCGCCGCTCTGCCGATTCCAAAATTTATTGCTTGGCATGCTCATCGTCACTTCAAAACGTTCCCTGACGAGCTGATGTTTTTGTATACAACCTACACCGGTCCCAAGTTTGCTTACGATATGACGCGCCGTGTTTGGGAAGGTGCGACGGTCACGAATGTTGCTTTGCAGCTTGCGTTTTATATGGGCTTTCAGCAGGTGATTCTGATTGGCGTGGATCATAACTTCACATCAAAAGGTGACGCGAATAAAACGGTCATATCCACCGGCGACGACCCGAATCATTTCTCGGCTAATTATTTTGGCAAAGGCTTTCGCTGGCAATTGCCCGATCTCGACACTTCCGAGATTGGATATCAAAAAGCGCGTGATGCCTATGGCAAAGCCGGACGCGAAGTTCTTGATGCAACTGTCGGCGGCAAGCTGACCATCTTCCCAAAAGTAGACTACAATTCATTGTTCTAGATTTCGTTTTGCGCTTTGCGTTTTATATTGCACACTTTACGTTCCACGGATTAATAATGTCCTCCTCACTTTCATCAAAAATTTTCAACTGGCGCGTCCTTCTCATTCTCTTGCTGATCCTCGGCGCGGCTTTGCGCTTTATCAATCTGACGGTTCCACCTCTTGATTTTCATCCAGTTCGCCAATTGCGTAATCTCATTGTCGCGCGTTCCTTTTATTATCAACTTCTCCCCAATCCTGATCCACAAAAACTTGCATTGGCTAAAGCTTTTTATAACGCGGTGGGACAATACGAACCGCCAATCACTGAATCAATTACGGCATGGACATACACGTGGACTGGCGGCGAGAATATCGCGGTGCCGCGCGTTTACGAGACATTATTTTGGTTATTAGCCGGATTAGCTTTATTTGATCTTGCGCTCCGCATCGCATCCCCGACCTCAGCTTTAATTGCGCTGGCATATTATCTTGTGCTTCCCTTCGCAGTTCAAGCCAGCCGTTCTTTTCAGCCTGATCCATTAATGACCTCCGCCTTCATCACGGGAATATATTTTCTATATAGATGGACTGAAGAACAAAAATGGAAGTGGGCGATTTTCGCCGCACTCTTTATTGGCTTTGCCGTATTGGTCAAGATCGTGATTGTTTTCTTTGTGATCGGCGCGGCGATTGCGGCGGTATTGTCCACGCTCAGATTGCGTTTCTGGAAATCGCTTCAAGTTTGGGTGATGATAGCTTTGATGGTGATTCCCGCCTTTATCTATTACATCCTCGGTCACCCCGGCCGTTCGGACGAATATTTTTTTGCGTGGACGATTGATCTGGTTAAACTCGACCTTACCACCAGTTTCTACGCTCACTGGTTGGGATTTATCGGATCATTATTTGGATTGACTATTCTGTTTCTCAGCATCGCTGGGATGTTCCTTGCTCCGCTGCGTCTGCGCTGGATGTTGATCGGAATCTGGATCGGATATTTTATCTACGGCTTGACGCTTCCATATCAGATGTACACGCATAGTTATTATCACATTCAATTGATTCCAATCGTCGCTTTGGGGTTGGTTCCAATCATCGAAGTGGTAGCCGTTCGTGTGTCGCGCGAGACGCGTTGGCTCAAAGCCGCTTTGATCGCTATCGTCGTTTTCCTCATCGGATATCAAGCATGGATCGCGCGCTCGGATCTTGTCGCGCAGGCGGTGGATTATCGTCGCGAACCGGCTTATTGGGAAAATATGGCGAAGGCGATTCCGGCGAATGCCAATTTGATTGGCTTGACGCAGGATTACGGTTATCGGCTGATGTATTATGGTTGGCGAAAAATTGTATTGTGGCCCTATGTCAATGGTCTCACTGAAGTGAAAGGCACAAACTTCAACGCACAGACAAAGTTCTCTGAATTGGTTGCGGGCCGGGATTATTTTTTGGTATCGGCATCAAATCAATTGGACGCGCAGCCGGAGTTGAAGAAAATCTTGGATGGATATACTATCGCTGCTCAAGGTGATGGATTTGTGTTGTACGATTTGCATAAGCCAAAATAAAGCACGTTTCATCCATTACGATCATGACACCTGTTTCGATTGTCACGCCATCTTTCAATCAATCTTCATATCTTGAACAAACAATTCGTTCTGTTCTCGAGCAGGATTATTCTGATATTGAATATATCGTGATAGATGGCGCGTCCACCGATGGAAGCGTGGAGATTATCAAGAAATATTCGCCTCGTTTGGCGTATTGGATTTCGGAAAAAGATTTGGGTCAAGCGGATGCTATCAACAAAGGCATCAGATGCGCGAATGGTGAAATTGTCGCGTGGCTCAACTCGGATGATTATTATTTGCCCGATGCAATCAAATCTGCTGTTTCCGCGTTTGAATCGAATCCGCAAGCCGTGATGGTTTATGGAAATATGCTGGCAGTGGATCAAATTGGTCAAACCATCAATCAATTGTATTATCGTCAATTGAATCTTGAAGATTTGCTTTGCTTTCAAATCATTGGTCAGCCCGCGGTCTTCATGCGGCGCGCTGCGTTTGAAAAAGCAGGCGGTCTTGACCTCAACTTTCATTTTATGCTCGATCACCAACTCTGGTTGAAGATTGCCGCGCAGGGACCGATCGTTCATGTCGATCAAACATGGTCGGCCGCGCGTTATCATCCGCTGGCCAAGAATCGACTCAAAGCCGCTGAGTTTGGACGCGAAGCTTTCCGGATTTTGGATTGGGTGGAAACTCAATCCGATCTGGCTCCGATCTTGAATCGTGTTCACCGCCGCGCGCGCGCTTCGGCTAATCGTGTGGACGCGCGTTATCTGCTCGATGATGGTCAGTCTTGGAATGCGCTCAAAGCCTGGATGCGTGCCTTGGCAATTCATCCGCCGACTGCATTGGCGCGATTAAATCTGCTTGGCTCGGCGCTATTGAATCTGATCGGAATGAATCGAATCCGTGTTGCTATTTTGAATCGTAGGCAAAGACAATATCAATCCAGTGATAAATCTGAAATGATGAAATAAAAATGAAACATATTTGGAAAACAATTTCACTTCTCTTGGTCGTAGCTCTCGTCGCCGGCTGTTCGGTTTCCGTGCCGGGATTAGCTTCGGTTGCAACGCCAACTTCCACGCCGCCGCCAACGCTGGTGCCATTGATGGATGTGACCGTCCTTCCTAAATCCAGCCGCCCAAATATTCTTTTCATTCTTACCGATGATCTGGATGCGAAGCTTGGCACGCTTCAATATATGCCTCATCTCCAGCAACTGATGGCTTCGCAAGGTTTGTCGTTCAATGATTTTTTGATTGACACTCCATTGTGCTGCCCTTCGCGTTCATCTTTTTTGCGCGGGCAGTATGTGCATAATCATCAAGTGTATACGAACGGCCCGCCGCTTGGAGGCTTTGATCAGTTCTATCAACTTCAACATGAAAATTCTACGCTTGCCACATGGCTGCAACAAGCAGGATATCGCACTGCGTTGTATGGAAAATATTTAAATGGGTATCCGGACGCGGATAACCGCAGTTATATTCCGCCCGGTTGGACGGATTGGCTCAGCCCCGTCAAGGGAACGCCATATAAAGAATTCAATTACACGATGAATGACAACAGCAAGTTTGAAGATCACGGTCAAGGGAAAAATGATTACATGACCGATGTGCTTTCTCAAAAGGCTGATGACTTCATCCGCGCCTCCGCTTCAGACTCACATCCATTCTTTCTCTATCTCGCAACGTATGCGCCTCACGAACCGGCTGTGCCCGCTCCGCGCGATGCGAATCTATTTTCCAACTTGGAGGCGCCGCGTACACCGTCGTTTAACGAAGCAGATGTTTCGGATAAACCGCCAGCTATGCGCGGCGATCCGCTTTTGACTGGCGCCCAAATTGCCAACCTCGATCAACTTTATCGCGACCGCGTCCGTTCAATGCAAACCGTAGATGAGATGTTGGCGCGTTTGATCAACACATTGCAGGAAACTGGTCAACTGAATAACACATATATTATCTTTACTTCCGATAACGGCTATCATCTCGGACAGCATCGTTTAATGGGCGGCAAAGGCACACCCTATGAAGAAGATATTGTCGTGCCTTTGCTGATACGCGGACCAAATGTTCAGGCTGGCGCGGCTTTGGATGGATACGTAACGGGCAACATTGATATTGCTCCGACTATTGCGGAACTCGCAGGCGTGGTGCCGCCGTCGTATGTGGATGGCCGCTCGCTTGTCCCGTTATTTAGCGCTCAGCGTCCGGCTGAATCCAATTGGCGTCAAGGCTATCTCATCGAATATTATGGATCCGGTGAAGAACGGGAGAGCAGCCTGAGTTCTAATCTGGCAACTTATAGCAATGATGGATTGCTTGAACCGCCGGACCTTGACCAGTTTCTACCAGTTGCCGCAATGCCCAATTATCTTGCGCTTCGTACGCCGCAATATACCTATGTGGAATATCAGGATGGTTTCCGTGAACTTTACGATCTTAAACAAGATCCGTATGAATTGAACAACATCGCGTCAACCACCGACCCGAATTTGCTGGCTCAATTTTCTGCTTGGCTTAAAGCCTTGGCGTCCTGTTCCGCTTCCGCATGCCGCACCGCTGACTTGAACGGAATTCATTAAATGCTCATCATGTAGTGATAGAATTGCGACCTTGTGAATACCTTCCCTTCAACGAATCGTTCTTTCTTTTCCTCGCGCTGGCTGTTGATCTTCATGCTGATCCTGCTCTTTGGGCTCGGCTTCGGAATCCGCTTATATCAATTGACGAATCTGCCGCTCGATTTTCAGCCGACGCGCCAATTGCTTTCGATGCTTAAAGCGCGCGGCATGTATTATGCGACAAACCCGCCGGGTATTCCTGATTGGCAAAAACAAATGGCGATCCAGCAGTGGAAAACGCGCGCAGATGTCGAGCCATCCATTTTGGAAAACGTCGTCGCGTTTACCTATCGTTTCACCGGCGAACATTTTTGGCTTGCGCGAATCTATTCATCATTGTTTTGGATCATCGGTGGAATATTTTTGTTCTTGCTCGTACGCAATTTAATTTCCATTGATGGCGCCATCATTGCCACCGCGTATTATCTTTTCTTTCCGTATGCCGTGATCGCTAGCCGCTCATTCCAACCTGATCCTTTCATGGTGATGAGCATCATATCTTTCTGGTGGGCGTTCCATCGCTGGACGAAGAATCCTTCGTGGATTTGGACGCTTCTTGCTGGACTTTTGGGCGGGCTTGCCATCCTGATAAAATTCTCCGCCGCTTTTTTTGTGATCGGTGCGGCGCTTGGACTCGGCCTCGGAAAATTTTCTTTGCGCGATCTGATTCGCAAGCCACAGATTTATGTCATTGCTTTGCTTGGAATTTTGCCAGCCGCCGCATATCTCTACGATGGATTGATTCTGAATAATTTCCTTCGCCAGCAATTCGGCGGACGATTCTTTCCTTCTTTATTGTTGAGCCCGATCAATTATATAAATTGGGAATCCAAAGCCGCGCTGGCGGCGGGCGGCTTGGCAATCATGTTCGGATTGCTGGGCTTGTTCTTCGTCCGCGAAAGAAGCGCAAGATTCTTTTTGTATGGACTGTGGGGAATGTATATTGTCTATGGTTTATATTTTGATTATCACATTGCCACGCATGATTATTATCAATTGCCTTTTATTCCCATCGTTGCTGTTTCGCTCGCGCCTCTCGCAGATTGGTTTCTGACGCGGTTAGCAGAGTTGAGCACTGGACGTTGGTTGCGGCTTGTTACAATCGTTTTTCTCGCATTCGGTTTGTTTTCTGTGCTATGGGATATTCGCGATACACTCAAGTCGGTGGACTATCGTCCGCAAGCCGCAATGTGGGCTGAGATCGGCGACAAGTTGGGGCATGGCTCAGGCGTGGTGGCGTTGACTCAGGATTACGGCCAACGACTAAATTATTGGGGCTGGCAGAACGCTGAAATCTGGCCGAACTCTGGCGATATTGATTATCATGAGTTGCGCGGTGCTTCATTCAATTCTGATAAAAATTTTGCTCGGATGACCCGCGGCAATGAATTTTTTCTTGTTACCGACTTTCAAGAGCTTGGCCGCCAGCCCGATCTGATGAAATCATTATCTGCTTTTCCTGTTTATGCTCAAGGCAATGGTTACACTATTTATAATTTGCGTAATCAGTCTGCGCCTTAAGGATTAATAGATGTCTTTTTTTGAATCTAAAAAATTGCAGCCTGTTCTGTTCCGCGTTGCGCTGGGATTAAGCGCCGCAACGATGGCCGTTGCATTGGGCCTGTTCGCTTATCTTGGTACGTTCACGCGTTATTTAGCCGATGATTACTGCGAAGCGGTGGAGGCCAGGAGCGGCCTGATTCAATCGCTCATCCAACGATATGAGACCGTTTCAGATCGCTACTCCAACCTGCTCTTTGTCGGCTTGAGCGAATTTTTGCTGCCGCATAATGTAGAGATTCTGCCGGTCATTATGATTCTCCTTTGGGTGGCTGCTTTGACTTGGCTGGTATACGAATCTCGGCGAATGATGGGATTGCGTTGGTTTTTTTTGATCGACTTTTTCCTAGCTGCATCGCTGGCTTTCTTTTCCATCCTGCAGGCTCCGAATCGTTTTCAGACTATTTATTGGCGTTCCGCCATGTCAACACATTTTGCGCCGTTGGTTTATTTGACCGCGTTCGCCGCTTTGCTGTTGATGTTGATACGCAGAAACGAGGGCCGTTCTCCCGCTATTTGGATCGGTTTTCTTTGTCTCATCATTGCTTTCTTCGGAGGCGGATTCTCTGAGCCGCCGGATGCGCTATTGATCGTTGCTTCTGCGCTCGTGCTCGCCGTAGTTTTGACATGGGAGAAAGGCACGCGTCGGCGCCCGGTATTGATGCTTTTAAGCTGGACTTTCGCAGGAGGCTTGCTGGCTTTATTGGTTTTGATCGCCGCTCCCGGCAATTCGTTTCGCATTCGCACCGCTCGGCCCGAGCTTATGATTTTGATTCATAAGACTCTGATTGCTACTGTTCAATTCATCCTCGATTCGTTTTCAATTTTTCCGCTTCCAACCATTGTTTCGATTGGTATTCCGCTTTTGTTATTTTACGGTCTCTTCGCCGCGGCACCGGCTTTATCGTCCATGAAGAAGCGAATGTTATGGATCGCTATTCTGGCGATTCCTCTTTTATCATTTGGTTTGATCGTGGCGAGTTTTGCTCCCAGTGTTTATGGACAAGCGTTCCCAGCAGAACGGGCGCGCTTTATTGGGACGTTATTGATGAGCGCTGCTTTAATGCTAGAAGGCGCGTGTTTGGGCGTTCTTCTTGCGCAATGGAAGATGCGTTGGTTGTCCATGGCAACCACGTTGGCAATGGCCTTATTGGCTCTATCGGCTCTTTACCCTCTCCATGCCGCATGGGCGGTTGTGCAGAATAAAAGACCTTATTATCATACTTGGGCTACTGTGTGGGATAGACGTCAAGCGCAGATACTTACAGATAAATCCGAAGGCGTGAAAGATATTGTGAGTTTTCAAATCTATAGTATCGAAGGGATTGCGGAACTTAGTGCCGATCCTAAATCATGGATCAATGTTTGCGCCGCTGATTATTATGACGTTCATTCTATCAGCGCGCCATAACCTGTAAATATGAATACGAAGATGATTCCTATTCTGGTAACAGGCGCACATCGCACAGGCACAACCTGGGTTGGTAAAATGTTATCCACCAGTTTGCAGACAGCTTACATCAGTGAACCGCTGAATGTGTTGCATCGCCCCGGTGTTCTCCGCGCTTGTGTAAAGCATTGGTATACATACATCACAGAAAAAAATGAAGCTGCTTATTTGCCTGCATTCAATGAACTTGTTGGATTTCGTTATCATCTTTTCGATGAAATCAAATCGCTTCATTCTTCGAAAGATTTTTTTCGGATGGGCCGCGACTTCGGAATTTTTTCGCGAGGTTGGTTGATACATCAGCGTCCGCTTCTTAAAGATCCGTTTGCAGTCTTTTCATTACCGTGGTTTGTTGAACGATTGAACTGTCAGGTTGTGGCTACAGTTCGGCATCCCGCCGCTTTTGCCAGCAGTCTCAAGCGGCTTAATTGGTCTTTTGATTTTACCGATTTACAAAATCAACCTTTGTTGATGCAGGATTATCTCGAGCCGTATCGCAACGATATGCAAGCGATGAAAGCTGATGATGTCATTGGTCAAGCCAGCCTTTTATGGATGATGATCTATCGCGTCATTCATTCGATCCGTGAGCGGATACCGTCTATTCAAATTGTCCGCCACGAAGACCTTTCGCTTGATCCGGTTTCCGGGTATCGGACTTTGTATGAATCGTTGGGTTTGGATTTTACTTCACGCGTCGAGCAAACGATTCTTAATTCCAGCAGTTCTGAAAACCCAACTGAAGTTTCGCGGAAAAAAGTCCACGCGGTCAAACTTGATAGCCGCGCGAATCTCGATAACTGGAAACGCCGCCTCACGTCCGATGAGATCGCACACATCCGCCGCGTGACGGAAGAAGTCGCGCATCTTTATTATCCAGAAGTGAATTGGAATTGAAACCATACTTGCCGCTTATCTCCATCGTGACGCCATCATTCAATCAGGCGCGTTATTTGGAAGCCACTATCCAATCGGTGCTTTCACAAAATTATCCGCGCCTCGAATACATTATTGTCGATGGCGGTTCCACCGATGGAAGCGTTGAGATAATTAAGAAATATGAAAGCAAACTTGCGTGGTGGGTGAGCGAGAAAGATCAAGGTCAGACTGATGCGATCAACAAAGGCTTTGCTCATGCGAAAGGCGATTTTCTGGCGTGGCTTAACTCCGATGATACTTACGAATCCAATGCGCTGTCATCGGCTGTAAAATTTTTACAAACTCATCCCGAAGTTGGTTTGGCGTATGGCGATGCGAATTACATCAATGAAGACGGACGTGTGATCGGACGTTTTCCCGCCGCGCAGACTGATTTGATTCGCTTGCGACGCGGCTTTGTCCACATCCCGCAGCAAGCCGCGTTCTTTCGTGCGGATTTGTGGCGCGCCGTTGAACCTCTTGACCCTTCGTTTTATTTCGCGATGGATTATGATTTGTGGGTTCGTCTGGCGAGGCGTTCGCAGGTAAAATATATTCCGCAGATGTTGGCGAATTTTCGTTTGCACACGTCTGGAAAAACCATTAGTGCAGATGATCGTTGCTGGCCCGAGATGTTGCGCGTTCATTATCGTGACGGCGGAAAATTTTTATCGGTGATCGTTGCGAAGTATTACATCCGAAAAATAATTGCACCTTTATGGAATCTGCGTCTGCGGCGAAAGTTGCAGGCATGATGAGAAACATATCCTGAAATCGAGTATCTAACATGAATTTTCTTTTTGCTTCTCCATCTTCTGATGATTTCATCCATTTGCTCAAAGCCTGGAAGTTTTGGCTGTTGGGCGCAATCGTCGGCGCGTTGATCGGCGCGGCGATTTATTATTTGGCATTGCCACCGTATCGGGCGCGCGCCTCGGTCAATGTTGACTTTCATCTGGAACAAGCCTGGCCTCAAAATACAGACCGTGAACAATTTTATTATCTCGAACGCGAGACGCGTAAGCTGGAAGAGATTGCTTGGTCTGACTCCGTGTTGAACGCGGTTGCATCGCAAGTCAACGGCGTGACAGTTGATCAGATGCGTAATGGAAAACTTCAATTGAGTCAACCGGGCGTCGGCGGTTGGCATTTCTTTGCCGATGATAATGATCCAAAGATTGCTGACGCGCTGGCATCGGCCTGGGCGCAAGCATTTGCGAATCAAGTTCATACAGAAATGATTGCATCCTCCACAAGCGGACTCGAATCATATATCACTGTCGATGCTGACCAGACACAAAACATTCCAACCAAACGTTTGTTTAGCGTAAGCACTTATTTGTTCGTTGGCGCCGTGGTGTTTTTAGCATTGAGCGCGCTTGTTGTTCTATTCATTCATCCAAACCCTGTTTCATCAAAATCGAAATGATTAAATCTGCGAGCGCTTTGTTTCATCTCGATAATATTGTCAGCGTCTTATGGGCGGCTGTGTTGTTGACTTTGCCTGTCACCAGCTTTCGATATTTTCCGTTCATGGGCGAAGCAACTTACGTTCGTCCGTTATCAGCTTATCCGCTTGCTTTGTTATTGATCGTTTTATTCATCCAATTTCTTCGCGATCACAAACGCCTCACATGGCCCGGCGCGTTCACACCGTTAGCGGCGTTTGTCCTTGCCACTTTAGCGGCGACCGTTATCGGAGTCCTGTTTGGACCGCTGGTCTTGCGCGGTCAAGCCTATTGGGGCCGCGCCATCCGCGCTTGGGCAACGCTGATCATCGGTCTGGCTTTCTTCGTCAGCGCGGTTTGGATGAATCGAAATGAAGACGAGTTGCGCTTCACTATCAAATGGATGCTAGTGGGATTTGTGTTTGATATTTTATGGAGCGGCGTACAAGGCGCGACTTTTTATTTACATGTTTTTCCCAAGCCATTGGTGACGCATTGGCAACTTGCATTCTCGATGCGTGAATTAATTCGAACCAATCGTATTTCCGGAATGGCCTACGAACCAGCCTGGCTGGCTGGCGAGATCGCGACGATTTATTTACCGTGGCTTTTCGCTTCGCTCCTGACCCGCGTGCGGGTGACGCGTTTCAAATGGTTTGAACTTATCTTATTGGGATGTGCGGCTTTGCTGTTGTTGGCCACCTTCTCGCGCGGCGGACTCGCGACCGTAGCCGCAACTATTTTTCTCACATTATTATTTATCGGCGGTGAATATATCCGCGCCGCATGGAATTGGTTCATCTCCGGCTTTCGCAATGTAAGAGGATTGATTTTGCGCGGGGTGATGATATTGGCTGTATTAGTCTCTGTGTTCGGCGCGCTGTTGTTCCTCAGCCGCAAGAATTATATTTCGCGATTGTGGAATACACAGGCTTCCGATGTGCAGGATTACTTGATCCAAAATTCGGCGGGAGCCCGCGCCGCATATATCTGGGGCGCGCTGGGCGCGTATCGAGATCATCCGTGGACCGGTGTTGGATTGGGCGCTGACGGTTTTTACATTTATCAGAATCTGCCGGATTGGATCATGACGGTTGTGCCAGAAATCGCATCGCAGCTTAGTCCGACGAGTACGCTTTATCCCAATGCAAAGAATTTATATGTGCGCCTCTTGGCAGAAACCGGTTTGATCGGCTTCATTCTCTTTTTGGCTTTCCAACTTTTCATCCTTGGTGATACGATTGCGGCGTTGAAACAGCGCGTCGCGCTTTGGCGCTATTTGGGAATCGCGGCGTTGTTTTCATGGCTGGGAATCATCTTTTATAATATGACTCAGGATTCTTTTGCCACTCCTAATATCTGGCTTAATCTCGGAATCTTCGTTGGGATGTCTGTACTATCATTACAAACTGCCGCGAAAAATTCATGATTTTCATAACAAAGGCATAATCATTTTGTTTACTATTCCTTTCTTTCGTTATCATTAGCCTATGCTGCGGACGTACGAAACTCCTTATGTTGCTGATTGGTTCGCCATCTCACTGCGTTGGGCGGTTATGCTCGGCTGTGTGGTGTCGCTCGCGTTAGGCGGCGTGTTGACATTGTCGCTGTTCTGGCCCATCGGTTTGATGGCGATCTGGAATATGGGACTGACTGTGCTCGCGAGTCTTAACACTCGTATTAATTATCATCGCCAGATTAGCATTGCAGTGGATCTTTTGTTGAGCGGGACCTTCTTTTGGATGCAGGGCGGTCTTGCAGGACCGGTTTCTTGGGCTGGGCTATTACCAGTGCTTACCGGCGCAGTCTATTTTGAATTCTGGGGTGCGTTGGTTAGCGCTGTTTTGTTCGCACTGCTTTCGGTTGCGAGTGCTTATTTTTATATCCGAACTTTCTCTTTGCTGGCAATGGGCTGGGCGGGATCATATCTAGTGTTAGGCGGATTGTTTGGATTTCTCGGCCGACAACTGGCAACTCGCTTGCATATTATGCGTCAGAAATGGCTCGAATCTGAAAATAAGAGATACTCGATTCAAACTGAGCGCTTGCGCGCGATCTATGAATTGACTTCGACGTTAACCGCGACTCTCTCTTATAAACGCGTGCTCGATTCTGCCCTTGACCTTGGATATGCCGCGCTTAACCCGGACCCGGATCTATCTGAGAATGATCCGCTAGTTAGCGCGGTCTTGCTATTCAAAGGCGGACATCTGCGTGTCGGGTCGGCGCGGCGCTTCACGCAAGCCGATATGCGCGTCACGTTTCCGGCGGCGGAAGGAATTTTACAGAAAGTCTTTGAGGAAGGCGAACCGATTTTTTCCAAGGATATTGGCTACGATCCTGAATTGGGACGTGTGATCGCTTTCCGTAACTGCACATCCGCTTATTGCTTCCCGTTGCGCAGCGGGTTTAACGTTTATGGCGCGATGATCTTTGGCAATCCCGATCCCAACTACTTTACCGTTGACCGCCGCGATATGCTCGATATGATTGGGCGTCAATCTGTCGTGGCGATTCAGAACGCGCGTTTATATCAGGATTTGGTCGAAGAAAAGGAACGCATGATCGATGTGCACGAAGAGGCGCGCAAGAAATTGGCGCGCGATCTGCATGATGGGCCGACTCAATCCGTAGCTGCAATGGCGATGCGTATCAACATCGCCCGTCGCCTCGTGGAAAAAGATCCAAAAGCCGCAGTCGATGAATTATCCAAGATCGAAGAACTCGCGCATCGCACGACCAAAGAAATCCGTCATATGCTTTTCACCCTGCGGCCCCTCATTCTTGAATCGCAAGGCTTGGCTGCGGCGCTCAAAGCGATGGCTGATAAGATGCGCGAGACATACACTCAAAATGTCACCGTCACTGTTGATGAAAAAATCGCCTCGCAAATGGAAATGGGAAAACAGGGAGTGGTTTTTTATATCATTGAAGAAGCGATTAATAATGCTCGTAAACATGCCAACGCCGCCAATATATGGGTGCGGCTGGCACCATTCCAGTCGGGAGTCGCTTTGCTCGAGATCGAAGATAACGGCGTTGGCTTTAATGTGGACGCAGTGAATAAAGCATACGATAATCGTTCCAGCCTTGGGATGGTCAACTTGCGTGAGCGGACGGAATTGGTGAATGGCTTGTTGAACATTCAGTCTACGATTGGCAAAGGTACCAAGGTTCTGGTTTACATTCCCCTCACCGAAGATGCGGCCGACCGATTGCATCACGCTCGGTCGCGCTAAAATCTATTTATGCCTATCGCTGCAGGCTGCTATTATTTTGCTCACGAAGCAACTAATCATTCACGCCCGCCGATCATTTTGATTCACGGCGCGGGCGGCAATCATTTATCGTGGCCGCCTCAGCTTCGACGTCTGCCGGATCAACGCATATTTGCGCTGGACTTGCCTGCCCATGGAAAGTCGGAGGGACTTGGACATCAAGCTATCGAAGATTATGTTCACGATATTCTTGAATTCATGTCAGAGTTGAAAATTTATTCTGCGATTCTCGTGGGACATTCGATGGGAGGCGCGGCGGCGCTTTCAGCAGCGATTCATTTCCCGGAACGCGTGACTGCTTTGGGTCTGATCGGAAACGGAGCGCGTCTGCATGTCGCACCTGCGCTTTTACGCGCCGCATCGGATTCGTCAACCTTTAAGAATACAGTGCAAATGATTGCCAATCTTTCATTTGCATCGTCATCAACTCGAATCAAAGAATTATCGATGCAACGAATGATGGAGACGCGTCCTGCGGTTCTTTACGGCGACCTGATGGCTTGTGACGCGTTCGATGTAATGCATCAACTCTCAAAGCTTTCTCTTCCTACTCTGATTGTTTGCGGCTCGGACGATCAGATGACGCCTTTGAATTATTCGGAATTTTTGCATAAACATATTGTCGGCGCGCGTTTGGAAGTTGTGCCGAATGCGGGTCACATGGTGATGCTTGAACAGCCTGACATGGTATCGAACCTATTACTTGATTTCTTTAAGTCAATCCCATAACATTCTGGATAACAAAATTAATTGGTGTTAGTATTCTAAAGACCAAATATGTCTTTTAGAATCGGTTTGGCATTTATGATCGCTCGCGCCCGATGGCTCAAGCGATTCTTTTCTTCCATACTCAGTTCGGCCATCGTGCGATTTAATTCAGGGATGAAAAATATTGGATCATATCCAAAGCCGCCCGTGCCGCGTTCTTTGGAAATAATTTCGCCTTTGCATTCGCCAGTTGCAAATTGAACGGATGGATTGTTAGGAATTGCAATGGCAATCGTAGCATGAAATTTCGCAGTCCATGGGCGCGATTTATCTTTTAGATTTTTCAAAAGATATGTGCGTCGGTCAGAATCATTAGCATTAGGCTTGGACAAATATCGTGCTGAATAGAGTCCGGGCGCGCCGTTGAGCGCATCTACTTCGAGACCCGAATCGTCAGCCAAAGAAGTCAGCCCGCTGGCACGCGCGAACGCAAGAGCTTTCTTTTCAGCGTTCTGGGCATAAGTGTTACCATCTTCTTCCACATCAAGTTTGATACCAATATCATTCGGCGTGACTAGCTCAACGCTCATATTTTTCAACAGGCCCTGAATTTCTTCCACTTTGCCTTTGTTGTTTGTAGCGATTAATAATTTTGGCATTAACTTTGATCCGTTTCGATTTGTTCCAACGCCCACTTTGCATGTTCGCGTATTATCAAGTCGGGATGGTTCAATGCTTTCTTTAACGTTGGTAGTGCCGCCGCATCTTTGGATTTGCCCAATGCGACAGCGACATTTCGCAAATAGCCGCGATGCTTTGTCCGTTTGATGGGACTATTTTTAAATTTGCGGTTGAATTCTTCGGATGTCAGCTCCAATTCACGAATCAGATTCGGATGCGGAACATCTTCACGCGGTGCTAGAACCGGATCACCATCGGACGCGGCAAATCGATTCCACGGACAAACGGTTTGGCAAATATCGCATCCAAAAATCCAGTTGCCAGTGAAAGAACGCAACTCGGTTGGAATATCATCTTTCAGTTCAATCGTTAAATATGAAATACAACGCCGCGCATCGATTGTTCGATCAGGAAGGATGCATTCTGTTGGGCACGCTTCGATGCAACGCGTACAAGTTCCGCATTGATCGGTTTGGAATGGCGGATCAGGCTCGAGCTCAATTCCGAGCAAAATTTCGGCGAGGAGAAAATAGGAACCGTGACGCGGATTGATAAGACAGGTATTTTTCCCGATCCAACCCAAGCCGGCGCGTTGAGCCAAATCTCTTTCAAGGATCGGGCCTGTGTCGGTATACCAGCGATTAGGAACAGAATGACCGACCTGCTTGTCGATAAAGTCAACAAGCGCCTGCAATCTTTTGGGAATCACGAGATGATAATCATCGCCCCAAGCATAGGATGCGATCTGTCCTTCGATGTCATTAACATTTTCTTTAACGGAAGCCGTTTTCGGGTCCGTGTAAGGAAGCGCAAGCACGAGAATGGATTTGCATTCAGGCAGAATCAATCGCGGATCGGCGCGGCGAGCGCGGGAACGGTCACCCGATAAATAATCCATCGAACCGTTCCGTCCTTGGCCGATCCAATTTTCAAATACTGATAAATGCGGCGGCGGATAGGGAGTCGTTACACCGGCCAGGAGAAATCCCAGCCGGTGTGATTCGTTGATGATCGCTTGTTTAAGCCTTTCGTTCACTGCACGACAATTTTGACAATCAGCGGCTTGGCGTGAAACGTACCCTGAATATTACTGCCGAAGAACGATTGCCCGCTGGCATTTGCCAATGTCCATGCGCTGACATATGAACCTGCTTGAGCAGGTGCAATAAATTGAACGGAAATCTGAATCCCCTGGCCAGGATCAACCGGAAGGGTAATGGGTTGCGGCTGGCCGGACATTTGCGTAGTGTATCCGGCATAAACGATTCTGTAACCCGCACCCCAAGTGCAACTGCCGCTGTTCTTAATCAACCATGTTTTGACGAAGGTTTGCCCCGCGGTCATTTGCGTGTTATCGGGAACGTTGACGTCAACGGTGGTGTCATCCCACGAGTATTCATCGCATAGGACGATCTGAGTCGCGCCGGGATGAGCGCTTTGTGTCGGCACAAGAGTCGGCGTGCTTGTAAAAGCAGATGCCAGTGTTGGAGTGTTCAGCGCTTGTGGAGTTGAGGTCGGTGCGCGCCAAGTTGCAGTGAGTGTAAAGTTTGCGATGACCGTTTGAGCGGCGGCTGTCTTGATGAACGCCACATCGGGTGTGGGCGCAGAAGGTTTTAAAGGAGCGCAGGAGATGAGCAATAGCGTTCCGATCCATGCGATAATGAACAATTTAGTTTTCATAAGTTAACTTCTCCTGTTCATTTCAAGGCGCTTACGGTGCGACCTTAATGGTCACACATGCGGCTCCGCCAAACCAATAGCCTTGATCGGTCTGCATTTTCCAGCAACCCGTATATGAGTTCGGCACGGACGGGGCGGTGAGCTTAATCCCAAAATCCTTCGTGGCTCCTGACGCGACTAAATCCTTGGTCTGACTAATGGTGAAATCGCCTCCGCCCATTTTACTTCCATATGCGAATGCGAACTTGAAGCCGCTGCCCCAAGTACAAGTGCCTGTATTCTGCATTCGCCAAATCTTTGTAAAAACTGTTCCGGGTTTTTCGGTGGTTCCATCTGGAATTGTCATATCCGCAACGAATACTGAGTCGGCGCAGCCAACCGCAGTGGAACTGGACGTTGATCCTGCGACGATGGGACTTCCGCTAACTGGCGTAAAGACAGCGAGGGGCGTGACCAAACCATTTGCACTAGCCAATGTGTTGGTGGATTCAACCGAGATCGTGGGCAAGGGCGCAAGGGTAGACAAATCCGTTGGACTAGCTAATACAGTGGGCGGCACGGCTTGTGCCGTTTGAGTCAATTGATCGTTTAGTTGAGCAATCATTGTGCCTGCGACGGAGGTGTACACTCCATTGACATCTGGTGTTGGTTCAGGCGATTTTCCGATATTACAAGAAGCCAAACCTAATGCCAGCAGAAGGACGATGGTCAACCATTGAAATTTTTTAAGTTGCATAGTGAAACCTTCAACCATTCCTGATATTGATCGTTCAACGATGGAATCCATAGTAGAGATTGTGAAAGGAGAAATCTAACTTTTATAAAGTTGATCTCTCCCATGCGCTATTGAAGATCATCTCTTTATGATTATATCGCACCTCGCTTCAAGGCGTTGATGTGAACGTCGCCGTCGGCGTTGAGGTCGCGGTTGATGTATTTGTCGGCGTGAATGTAGCAGTTGCAGTGTTGGTCGCTGTCGCTGGAGGAGGAACGCCGAGACGGACGATACGCGGATCTATCCAAAGGGCGTTATCCTGGTGCCCGCCGCCATTGGCATTTACATTCAATTTAAAGATCACGTTTTGACCGGCCAGCGAACTAAGATCCAGATCAACGGGATAATATAAGCCATCATAGACTTCATGCCATTGACCCAGTGAATATGTAGAACCGCCGATTTGATAGTTGAGCTTAAAAATCACATTACAACTATAGGCTTGATATTGGCAATTGATCAACGCGCGGAAACGGTCACCATACCGGATTTGGATGGCTGGATACGTGCCGGTAATGAATCCGTTAAACGCATCCTTCGGAGCCGTGACCAGTCCCGCTTCATTCTCCGTCTTTCCGCTCTCCATGATCGGATTACCTAATTCAAGCGCGTAACCTCCTGGGGTGCCGGCTGTGCCGGGGCACGGAAGATTCCCGTCGTTGTTTTGCCAGGTTGCATCACAAAAATTCAGGGCGAAATCATAAGCTGTATAACTGGGACCCGAGACATTAATATCGACCCAAAACGTATTATTGGCTTGGGACCCGATCCCAAACAACGCACCCGAATCATTCCGCAATTCCCAATACCCCTCATATTGTCCGTCGGTATCGGGTGCGGTCATATTCACCGCGAGATCAACATAACGGCCCGGGTAGACGTATCCAGGAAACCATACAATAGTGGGTGCGCTCATTCCATCGCCACTGATAAATACCACGGAATAGGATCGTGTCCAAGTACATGAGCCGATATTCTTTATGCGCCAGATCTTGGTGAAGTTTACGCCGCGTCCGAGGACGGTGCCATCTGGAATGGTAACATCTTTAATGAAATATGCCGCGTCGCATAATATAATGGGAGCGGGAGTATAGATAGGAATAGATGTGGAAATGGGTTCCAATGTGAGAAGTGGATTGGTCGGATAGGGAACACTAGTAGACGTCTGTATTGGAGTGGAAGTCAATTCTGCTGCGCTCACAGTCTGTGCGGCGGATGTATTATTTAACGCATCCAACGTTGCCGCTTGCGGCGTGCTATTAATAGTGGATGGCAGATTGCATGCTAAACCGGCTATCAATAAACTGAGCAAAATATATAATAATCGAGACTTAGTTCTCATGGCTTCCTCCATGTTAGTTGCGTTGCTCCAATTAATTTAGACGATTTATCTTTCCGAAAAGTTCCGAATGAAAAGCCGATGCCTTGGCATCGGCTTTTCATTTTTTGATTATTGGCACTCGTGATCATATCTGGCATATGTATTGACAAAAGTCTGATGGATCGGCGATGTCACGACTATCTCTTCCCACTTTAATCCAATTTCGTGTCCTACACTGAGGGGCCATGTGTCATGGATAGTCACAGAACTTGCATCCGTGAAGGTGAGGGTTTGATGGCCGCCGTTACCGCCGTCGCTCGCCGCCCAATAATAAGCGATTTTCAACGGGCCGCTGACCGAGATGGTGGCGTATGTCGTTAAGAAGACGTTAGGTGAGCACATGCCGCTCTTCCCGAATGCTGTTGAGTAATCATACGTGATTGATGTGATACCATAAACGGTTGGTGTATAGGGGCCAGCCGTTCCACTATTTACATTGATTTTTACTGAAAGAGGCACGCTGTATTGACCTACCCCAAATACCGTACCGTTGGGTGCTTCGAGAAGCCAGTATCCCGTATAAACTCCCTCAGCCGCTGGGGCGGTAAGAACAAGCGATATCGGCACAGTTTGGCCCGGAGCGACCGTTTGCGGAAAGTTATAAACATATCCAGCACCGAGCAAATCACCTTTATCATAAGCGATTTTCCAAGAGGTATCCCAAGTACAAGTTCCGTTATTTTGTACATTCCAAGTTTTTGTGAATTGTGCGCCTAGCGATTCGATCGTGCCGTCCGGAGGGTCTTCACTGACAAAGTTCGCGACAATGCTACAGTTGAGCGAGGTGAAGGTGGGCGAAGCAGTGGGTGATATGACCGTGGGAACCGGCGTGAATGTTTCTGGAAGCGGGATACTGGTTGCCAACGGCGTTGTCGTTCCGGTTGCTTCAGCGGCTTGAGTCGCTTCCGTTGTTGGAACGGATTGCGGATTCTGAGCTTGCACTGTTAGTGCGACCGAAGTTGCAATGATCGAATTGTTGTTGGAAGAGCCACAGGAGGTCAACGTAAGAGTAAAGATGATTGTAATGGTCAAGAGCAGATTAGACTTGAACTTCATTTATCTCCTTTCATTCCATAAATAATTATACCCGTTTTGAAAATCAGAGCGCTCGACCTTAGTCGAGCGCTCTGATTGATCATACTCTCTTTCTTATGGGCAGTTAAAAGTGGCCCGTCCAATTTCCTGATGGTTAGGGCTATCAATATAAATATCAGTCCACTCGCTGCTGTGTGCGGTACCGAAATAAACGGGACCATAATCAATTGTCTGGTTACCGGCTCCGCTGAAAGTCAATGTTTTCGGCGTTGAATCCGTTCCACTATCGCTGAACACTCTGTGGAGGTTAACAGTTCCGGCGCCGTTTGTCGTAACGGTTACGGACATATTGAAGTTGGGGCAACTTCCAGTTACATTGAAGCTCACATGAGTTACTTGAAATGCTACGCTCCCGCCGCTATTTACGATGATTTGCACATAGAAGTGAGAAAAGATTATGCCGCTGGCATTTCGCAATCCCCAGTTGCCAGTGTATGTTCCGTTGCTGGATGGCGCCTGCAAGTTGACGGAGATATCAACTGTTTGTCCCGGGTTGACATTGCCAATCAGACTCTCAGCAGTAGGCCCATTCATTACATTGTCGCTTACAAATACCAGTGCATAGGATGGCGTCCACGAGCAACTTCCTGTATTTTGCAAGCGCCATGTTTTTGTGAACGATGTCCCAGCTGATACAACAGTATTATCGGGATAAGTTACATCTGTAATAAAAAGCGCATTATCACAATTTGATGTAGGGGTTGCGGATGGCACGGCTGGAAGCGTTGAAATCGGGATCGGCGTAAATGTCGCTGTATTCGCCGATGGCGCGGAAGTCGCGGTATCGGCGGGAGATAAAGTCGGCGTATTATTTGCAGAAAGTTGTGCCTGCACAGTCAGTGCTGCCGCAGTCAGAATTGCATCGGGGTTTTGCTGGCTTGAGTTGTTGGATGGCAGATTGCAAGCTAGCATAGCGCTTATGATGACTGCAATTGCTAGGGTGATATGATTCTTTCGCATGGAGATTCTCCTCTCAAATTTGTATCTAAATTTTAATGCAATTCAAGAAAACGTATACCCCCGTTTGTTCCTATTTATTTGAATGCCATTTGTAAATAAAAGAGCCGGTCAAACCGGCTCCTTAAAACTGTCAACGAAGATTTATTGTTTTTCATACGACTTGCCATCCGCGGCAGGAGGGATGGCGCGGCCGATTACACCGGTGAGGACAATGATCGTAACGATATACGGAGCCATTGCCAGAAAATCAGATGGGATGGGAGTGCTGAGGATTTCCATCTTGAGCTGAAGCGAATCGGCAAACCCGAACAGCAAAGATGCCAGATACGCGCCGATCGGATTCCAGTTGCCGAAGATCATGGCTGCCAGACCAATGAATCCTTTACCGTTGGTCATGTTTTGGTCGAAGCGTCCCACCGAACCGATCGTGAAGTAAGCTCCACCCACACCGGCGATCATGCCGCCGAGGATCACGTTAACGTATCGCATCAAATATACATTGATGCCAAGCGTGTCAGCAGCTTTGGGATGTTCGCCCACTGCGCGGGTCCGCAAACCCCACGGAGTATAAAATAGTACGAAGTGCACAAGAATCACCAAGACAAGGGTCATGTAAAAGATCAGGTCGTTATTGAAAAGGATCGGACCTAGAATGGGGATTTTGGAAAGCAAGGGTATGGGAAGGGCTGGGAAAGTTCCCGAATTGTTAAGCAGATTGATATCTTTTTCCAAATAGAATTTCGCGATAAACGAGGTCGCTCCGGTTGCGAAAATGTTTATCGCTGTGCCACTGACAATTTGATCCACTCTAAAACGAATCACCAAGACCGCATGGATGGCTGCTACGGCCGCACCGGTGAGAATCGCTACAACCAATCCAATATACAGATTGTGTGTTACTGTTGCGGCAACCACTGCTGTCTGCGCAGAGATCAGTAAGATTCCTTCGATGGCGATATTGACCACTGCCGCACGTTCGCTCATCACGCCGCATAGTGCGGCCAGCGCAATCGGTGTGGCGCTGATCAAGGTGGTGCCGAGCATTCCCACCAGGCTGAACGAATTA